>NZ_JAWOTA010000004.1:0-248733 GCF_033338635.1 Vibrio sp. Vb1755
TTTCTAATTACTTAGAGATGTGAGCGATTAGGTCTAGAACTTTGTTTGAGTAACCGATTTCGTTGTCGTACCAAGATACAACTTTAACGAATTTGTCAGTTAGCGCGATACCAGCTTTAGCATCGAATACTGAAGTGCAAACTTCGCCGATGAAGTCTTGAGATACAACTGCATCTTCAGTGTAGCCTAGAACGCCTTTTAGTTCGCCTTCAGAAGCTTCTTTCATCGCTTTACAGATGTCTTCGTAAGAAGCACCGTTAACTAGGTTAACAGTTAGGTCAACTACAGAAACGTTAGCAGTTGGTACACGGAAAGCCATACCAGTTAGTTTGCCGTTTACTTCTGGAAGTACAACGCCTACAGCTTTAGCAGCACCAGTTGAAGATGGGATGATGTTTTGAGAAGCACCACGACCACCGCGCCAGTCTTTAGCAGAAGGACCATCTACAGTTTTTTGAGTTGCTGTAGTTGCGTGAACTGTAGTCATAAGACCAGATTCGATACCGAACTTGTCGTTAAGAACTTTAGCGATAGGCGCTAGACAGTTAGTAGTACAAGAAGCGTTAGAAACGATGTCTTGACCAGCGTAAGTGTCGAAGTTTACGCCGTTAACGAACATTGGAGTAGCGTCTTTAGAAGGACCAGTTAGTACAACTTTTTTCGCGCCAGCAGTGATGTGCTTACGTGCAGTCTCGTCAGTTAGGAAAAGACCAGTTGCTTCAGCTACAACGTCAACACCGATTTCGTCCCATTTTAGGTCTTCAGGGTTGCGCTCTGCAGTAACACGTACAGTTTTACCGTTAACGATTAGGTTACCGCCTTCAACTTCAACAGTACCGTTGAAACGGCCGTGAGTTGAGTCATACTTAAGCATGTATGCCATGTAATCTACATCGATAAGGTCGTTAATACCTACTACTTCGATGTCGTTGCGCTCTTGCGCTGCACGGAATACGAAACGACCGATACGGCCAAAACCGTTAATACCTACTTTGATAGTCATTATAGTTGCTCCACAACTTAATTTCTGATTAAAGATAACTGGTAGTAAAATTACAGAATCCAGTAAACATCTGCAAGTGATAATCGGACTTAACTTGTTTAAAGTCAAAAAAAAGCGACGCTTTTTTTAACAATTCTTTGCAAATGTACGTTTTTTAAACTTTTAACTGATTCTTCTGTAGCCCAGTTGGCGTAATATAACTGGTGAGATAAGTGCTCTTATCAAATTAATTACGCATGGTGTCCTGGTGAGAAAGTATGTGCTACAACTGTTAAGAGAAGCAAGTTTTTTGCTAAAAAAGTCAATACCAAGAACAGTAAATAAGGAGCCGAAAGTCGTGGAACAAAGCGGGAAAAAAGTGACGAAGTCAGATGAACAGTGGCGTGAGCAACTGTCTGATGAAGAGTTCCGTGTTTGCCGAGAGCAAGGTACAGAGCCTCCTTTCAGCGGTAAGCTACTGCATAATAAGGAAACTGGTGTTTATGCTTGTACTTGTTGTAATGCCCCTCTCTTTGTCTCTGATAACAAGTATGACTCTGGCTGCGGATGGCCAAGTTTTGATGCGCCTATCAACGATCAAGCGGTGCGCTATTTAGAAGATCTAAGTCACGGAATGGTACGTACAGAGATTCGTTGTGCAACGTGTGATAGCCATCTAGGGCACGTTTTTGAAGATGGCCCACAGACCACAGGAGAGCGTTTTTGTGTTAATTCTGTGTCGTTAATTTTCAACAAATCAGAATAATAACGACAAAATTGTGCTCGAGATGTTTTATCCTTTCAGGATGATTCATGCTCAACGGTGATCTGAGTGTCGCTCGACTTAAATAAAAACTCCCGCTTATTGCGGGAGTTTTTCGTTTATATCTCACTGGGTATCATTGCTGGGGAATAGATACCTTTCTCTATGGCTTTCGCCACCGATTCGGCTAATTCATCCAACTGCTTATATCGCTCTGGATGACTGAAATTGAACATACGTTGGAGCTGCTTTTCATCAGCAAGCGGTACGTCGAATCTCTTCGCGACCATTGCCCATAGATACGCTTGCTCTTTGTCTCCAAGCCCCTGATGAATACTTGCCATTGACTTGAGAATGACCGGATTGATGTTGTCTTCATCAGATAAAGACAACGCGTTATTAAGAAGCTCCAGGGTTTTCTTGGTATCTCGGTTGGTATAAAAAGTGGCTAATGCATATTGCATCTCAGCATTATTTAATTGGGGAGACCCTTCCATTTGTAAAAATGCGCGCCGAGCTTGAGTATCTCCCGTTTGAGACCATAAGAAATACAAAGTAGCCGGGTCTTCTGAGCCTTTTAACTCGTTTACAATGCGCTCTAGCTCATCAATACTGTGTACCAATGCATTAAAGCGTTGTCTTTTGAGAGCACTTTGATCAATAGGGGTGATCTGGGAGGCGAGTTCTAAGCATTTCCTATATTCAGCGACCAGACCGTATTCGATGATTTGGTTGGCCTCTGATGGGTTTTTCAATTGCTCAAACCGATGCCAAACCAAATTTGTTCTTGGAATTCGACATTGGCCGTCATCCATATTGAGCTGCTCGCAACGTAGCTCTGGTGTTTTTTGGCACAACTCTTCGGTTGTCACGTTACCTTCAAAACAGCCCGATAGCGCAAAACATGCGAGGCTGAGAAGTAACCAGTTTGTTCTTTTCATGGCTTTGCTTGTGATCCGTTACACCAATTCATTTTCGTATTCTTGACTCAGTTTCTTAACCCGTTATGTTCTGTAAATAGAATGTAATAAGAAGGTACACTATGGACGCAGAACAACTATTACAAGCGATGACTCCAGAAGTTTATGGTCGCTTAGTCTATGCAGTAGAAACGGGAAGATGGCCTGAGGGTACAACACTTTCTAAAGAGCAGCGAGATTCGTGTATGCAAGCTGTGATGTTGTATCAATCAAAACATAATACTGATGCGCAGCATATGACGGTTGCAGCCGGTGGTGAAATCAGTTTTAAATCAAAACAAGAGCTTAAAAAACAATTCAGCGGAGAAGAGAGCGATATTGTTCGTGTCAATCCGAACATTGATTAATCCTTACGCCTTATTTCTCAAAATTTTATTATTTTGATTTTGAAAGAAAAAAGCCCAAACTGTATTGGGCTTTTTAGATCGTAGAAAGCTTGAACTTACAGGCTCATTTCACCACGCAGTACTTGTTGCATTCTCTCTTTTACTTCTTCGTAAGAAAGGTTTTGGCTTAGAAGGTAGTGTAGTTTTGCCAGCGCCGCTTCGGGCGTCATGTCAAAGCCACTGATAACACCAGAGTCTGCGAGCGCACAACCTGTGGCATATCCGCCCATATTCACTTTACCTGCCAAACACTGAGTTAGGTTTACGACAATAACGCCGCGCTCAGAGGCTTCTTTCAGGTGACCAAGCAGCTCAGGGTTCTGAGGAGCATTACCGACACCAAAAGTCAGAAGAATCATCGCATTCACGGGCTGACGAAGCGTGTTGCGGATAACTTCGTGTGAAATACCAGGGTACATGGTGATCACACCGATTGGTTGTGGCGTGATGTTGTGAACCTTAAACTCACCTTCTGGTTGTGCACCAACGGTTACGCTGTTGCTAACTTGAATATTGATCCCAGCTTCCAATAGTGGAGGAAGGTTTGGTGAAGTAAAGGCATTAAAACCGTCTGCATGAGATTTTGTGCTGCGGTTACCACGCATCAATTGATTATTGAAGAACAAAGTTACTTCGTTGATCGGGTAGTTTGCCGCAATATGTAGCGCGTTTAATAGGTTTGCTTGGCCGTCAGAACGCAGCTCTGCGAGAGGGATTTGTGAACCCGTTACAATCACTGGCTTACCAAGGTTTTCAAGCATGAAAGACAATGCGGACGCTGTGTACGCCATGGTGTCAGTACCATGTAGGATAACGAAACCATCGTATTTGTCATAGTTGTCACGAATATCATTCGCAATCTGCTGCCAGTCAGCAGGTGTCATATCTGATGAGTCAATCAGAGGGTCGTATTCGTGGATGGTGTAATCCGGCATTTCAGGACGATGGAATTCTGGCATGCTTGCTAATTGCTTTTCCATAAAGCCAGCAACAGGCACATAGCCGTGGTCGGATTTTTGCATTCCGATGGTACCACCGGTGTAAGCGATGTAGATGTGTTTTCTAGTCATCGTTTTTTCTTTCGTGTAGGGGAACAGAGGCGGGGATTATATACCTAAATAACCTTGAGATGCGAGGCTATACGCACAGCATCAGAAAGTCATCTGAGGAGATGCAAAGCCTAATAAAAAGGGCACTTCAAGTAGAAGTGCCCTTTGTAATATTGATGGAAAAACTACTGCACTTGGCAGTTCAAACAAAATGCGTATTGACCTTTAGGATCGTTGAAGCTTTGGAGCAAGCTTGCGTCTTGTTCGAATTGTTGAGCTACGGGTTGAAGACTTTTTGGTAGCAAGCTTGTTGCATCAATACCTAGAGAGACTTTCACCTGTTTCATAAACTCTTGTAGAAATAGTTCAGTAGGTGAAAGAGGCTCTTCTACCCAGTAAATGCCGTAATCGGTTACGTTCGCTAGTTTCGCCGCTAGCTCTACAGCATCATCAAAGTCACCCATTTGATCGACAAGACCAAAGGATAGTGCATCTTGGCCAGTCCAAACTCGACCTTGAGCAACTTTGTCAACTTCCTCTAGAGACATATCGCGATTCTCGCCAACTAGAGAAATAAAGCGCTTGTAACCGTGCTCGATACCTAATTGGAACACTTGAGACGCGCCCTCAGAAAGGCCAGTGGTAATACCGTCACCTGAGAACGGCGATGTGCCAACGCCATCAGTATTAATACCTAACTTGCTAAAGCCTTTTTCAAACGTGGTGATGACACTAAATATACCAATGGAGCCCGTCAGGGTTGTTGGTTGAGCAACGATTTTGTCTGCGCTCATTGAAATCCAATAACCACCAGAAGCGGCCAAACTCGACATGGATACAACAACCGGCTTACCTGCTTGCTTCAGAGCTTCTACTTCGTTACGAATCACTTCAGAAGCAAAGGCACTGCCTCCTGGACTATCTACTCGTAATACGACCGCTTTCACTTTTTCATCATTGCGTGCTTGACGCAGCAAGCTTGCGACCGTGTCACCACCAACAGTTCCGCGAGGTTGTTGACCGTCCATAATCGCGCCACTGGCTAGAACAACGGCGATGTCGTGCTGAGGTAGTGTGTAATCGGGACGAATCGTTGCAAGGTAGTCGTAGTAACCAATCGCGTTGTAGCTGTCTTTGCCGTCACTACCAAACTGTTTTGCAAATAGAGTGCGAATGTCTTGGCGTGTCGCAAGTTCATCCACTAGCCCCAGTTTGACTGCGAGCTGAGCAATATCGCCATTTACAGACTTCATCTCGTTAATCAGCTCATCCATGGTTGGATTAAGCACTTTCGCATCAATGTTTCGGTTTGTTGTTACGTCATCAATAAAAGCACTCCACAATTGAGTAACCCAGCGTGTTGCTGACTCTTTCGCCGCATCGGACATGTCATCACGAATAAACGGTTCGATAGCGGATTTATAAGTACCTACGCGAAAAACATGAGTGGAAACGTCAAGCTTTTCAAGTAACGTTTTGTAGTACATTGAGTAAGCGCTGTAACCTTTAATCAATACACCACCATCAGGTGCCAGATAAACTTTGTCAGCGTAACTTGCCAAGTAATATTGGCTTTGGTTGTAGAAATCACCTACGGCGTAAACGGGTTTGCCTGACGCTTTAAATTCGTTCAACGCTTTCGCGATGTAACGTAGTTTCGTGAGATTTGTTTCTGGCATGTCTCGCAGTGCTAGCACTAATCCAGATACTTTAGGATCGTCTTTCGCGTAGCGAATAGTATCAACGATATCGAAAAGGACGTTTTCTTTCGGTAACTCATTACCCAAAAGGGAACCAGCAAAAGAGTCCATTGGGTTTACATAACGTCTTTGTTCGACAATTGGGCCTGAAAGGTTCATCACCAATGCCGATTCTTTTTCGACGACAGGTTGACCGTCTCCGGTATAAGTAAAGGCAAAGTAGAAAACGGCAATCATCAGCAAGAAAATTAGGTTTGCCAGTGCGAGTCTGATGAAAGTGATACTTTTCCATATCCCTTTAAATATCAAACCAATAAATTTGAAGAGTTTTTTCATCTTGTCTCCATAACGAGATAGTTACGCCGAGTCTAACAAAGTATGGGTTCTTATCTCTAAGATCTCAAAAGATAACATTTTTTTAGCTTATCACGACCACTCAACAATTGGCATATTTTCACACGAGATTGATCGGTGTTACAAAAATGTAAACGCTTGTTTGATTTTTTGGTTGAGCAGGCTTAATCTGGTCAGACCATGATAATAACAATGGATGTTAAGTGATGTCTGCCATGTACCCAAACCTATTAAAGCCACTGGACCTCGGTTTCACACAATTACGAAACCGAGTTCTGATGGGATCAATGCACACGGGCTTAGAAGAGCACAAAGAAGGATTACAGAAGCTCGCTGCTTTTTATGAAGAACGCGCGAAAGGCGGTGTCGGACTGATTGTAACCGGAGGTTTTTCTCCTAACTTACGCGGTCGTTTACACCCGTTGAGTGCTGAATTCAGCAAGCCAAAACATGCTAAAGCCCATAAAGTTGTGACAGAAGCGGTGCACAAGCACGGTGGTAAAATTGCGTTGCAAATTCTCCATGCTGGGCGTTATGCAATGCATCCATTCTCGCAAAGTGCATCTGGCATTAAAGCGCCGATTGCAAAGTTTGCTCCGAGTGAAATGAGCGACCGCCAGATAAAGAAAACCATCGACGCGTTTGCTAATAGTGCGGAGTTAGCACAGCTTGCTGGTTATGATGGCGTCGAGTTAATGGGCTCGGAAGGTTACTTGATAAACCAATTCTTATGTAAACGTACTAATATGCGTTACGACGAATGGGGTGGCAGCTATAAAAAACGTATGCGTTTTCCGCTAGAAATTGTTAAAGCGGTACGCAAGGCGGTGGGTGACAAGTTCATCATCATCTTCCGTCTTTCTATGCTGGATCTTGTCGAGCAGGGCAGCACTTTTGAAGACGTTATCGAATTGGCGAAAGCACTTGAAGAGGCTGGCGTCACGATTATTAATACGGGTATCGGTTGGCATGAGGCTCGAATTCCGACCATTGCGACTCAAGTACCACGCGGTGCGTTTACATGGGTTACGGAAAAAGTTAAACCTCACGTTTCGGTTCCTATTATCACTTGCAACCGTATAAATACGCCAGATGAAGCAGAACGTATTTTATCTTCAGGTCATGCCGACATGGTTTCGATGGCGCGCCCATTCTTGGCCGATCCTTACTTTGTTGCTAAAGCCGAACAGGAAAAAGCGCAGCTTATTAATACGTGTATTGGTTGTAATCAGGCGTGTCTAGATAACGTGTTTAAAGGTAAGCGCGCCAGTTGCTTAGTGAACCCTCTAGCGTGCTATGAAACCGAAATTGTTGTTGAACCAGCCTTTAAAAAGAAAAACATTGCAGTTGTTGGTGCTGGACCTGCGGGCTTGGCTTGTGCGACCACACTGGCTGAACGTGGCCATAAGGTTGATTTGTTCGAAAAGAACGACCGCATCGGTGGTCAGTTCCGTCTTGCGATGCAGATCCCTGGTAAGGAAGAGTTTCGAGAGACGATACGATATTTCGCTAACCGTATTGATGAAACAGGCGTGAATCTGCACTTATCGACGGAAGCGAACTATGACTTACTCACAGAATACGATGAGATAGTGATGGCATCGGGTGTTGAGCCACGTAAAGTCAATATTGATGGAATTGATAACCCAGAGAAAGTCGTCGACTATCAAACTCTCATTCGAGACAAAACGCCAGTCGGTGAGAAAGTGGCTATCGTTGGTGCTGGTGGCATTGGTGTAGATGTCGCGACCATGCTTACAGAGCCAGTTGGACAAACGTTGGATGACTGGTTGCATGAATGGGGAATCGACAAGGAGATGTCTCAGCCGGGTGGTTTATACCCTTACCCTGATGCGGTCAGCGATAAAGAAGTCTGGGTACTTCAGCGTCGTAAAGGTCGTGTGGGTAAAGGTCCGGGTAAAACGACAGGTTGGATCCATAAACGTACCCTTGAAAAACGGGGCGTACATTTAGTCGGTGGTGTGTCTTACGATAAAATTGATGATCAAGGTTTGCACATTCATGTAGACGGAAGCGCGCAGGTACTTAATGCAGACAAAGTTATCATTTGTGCTGGGCAAGAGTCTGTACGTCCGTTTGAAGATAAATGGTCTGAACTTGGAGAGAAGATTCATATCATTGGCGGAGCTGACCATGCGGGTGAACTTGATGCTGTGCGTGCGATTCGTCAAGGTGTTAAATTGGCGGTAAAACTCTAGCCTTTTAATGTGTGTTTACCATAAAAGCTGCGCTTTGAGCGCAGCTTTTTTGTATAGAACTAGTCACTGATATCTGGCAGTTGTTTGGCCATTACCACGCCAGAAAAAGTAATAAAAGAGAACACTAACACCACAGCTGAAAGGCTCAAGAAGTTCGACATAACACCAAGAGAGCTCATTAGAAGCAGCATTATCCCAACCACTGTGTTACTCACGGCTACATAGCTCGTTCGTTTGTCACCTTCTGCGATATCAACTAAATAGGTTTTTCGTCCGACTCGTATTCCGTCGTGGGCAATACAAACACAAAAGTAAAGCAGAGGAATCACGAATAGGAAGCTTTGGCTAGCGGTGACCCATGTATCGTAAACAAATAACACAACACCAAGTAGCGCGCTCATCATTGCGCCGATGACCATCACACTGCGGCTAGAGCGATCGGACATTCTTCCCCAGAAAGGACCTGACACAAAGGAGGCTAAGCCACTCGCAAACATAAAGAGAGCTAGCACCCAGAGCTGTCCACCCAGAGATTGCTGTGCCAGCACAACGTAGTACGGTGCACTCAGCGCAGAACATAAAAATAGTGTCCGCGTGATAACGAATCGACGAAAGGTCACGTCTGTCTTAAGTAACGCGAGTTGTTTAAATGCTTCGAGGACGCCATTTCGACCACCGTCTACCTCACCGGCATACTCATTAATTCGCGCATAGACGAATGCCGCGATGAGCCATATGACGCCCGCTAAGCCTAAACTCAGACCGTAAAAGCGCTCTGTCGGCTCTACGTCCCATAACCAGGCTAGTGCCAGAAGGCTCGCGAAAAGCAGCGTAACCAGGCCAGCAGCGCTTGAAGACCAGCCGTTGACTTGACCTCGTTGGTTTTTAGGGATGGTTTTGCCCAATACATCTTTTGATGCGACGGAATTTAAACCGCGTGAGAGGCTGAAGATCACAAGGCATGCAATCACACCATAACCCGCAGCTGCTCCTGTTAGAGTTAATGCGACCAATCCGATTGCAAATATGGAAAGAGCCTGCAAGATACTGCCAATTACCCAGACCCATTTTCTTACTGGAATGCGTCGGATGTAGTGCGCGATGCTAAGTTGTGGGATAAGGGATCCTGACTCACGAATAGGAACCAGCCAACCAATTAAGTAAACCGGAGCCCCGAGACTTTGTAGTATCCACGGCAACGTGACTTTAGGATTGATTAACGCATCGCCGACTTTCGTTAAAAACTGAGCGAGAATGATTTTAAGAAAGTTGCCGGGAACTTGATGACAAGCTGATTCAGGAATCGCCTTACAGGCACGGGCATCTTCGTCATTAACGATCTTTTCGTAAATGCTGTTTTGTTTGTCCTTGTTCATCAACCTGCCTATGTTCAACTTATTCATTTCGCGAATAAATTAACATTAAACCCAGATTGATGTTAAGTGAAGCACGTTATCAAGCCCGCAGAAAACCGGTTGTTATTCGCAGGAGCAGATTGTGCTAAAGTGGCGTAAACAAAATAACAACGATATTCAATAAGGATTCTTTCATGGACGCTCTCGATCTTTTGCTCAATCGCCGATCTATCGCGAAGTTATCCGCGCCTGCACCAGAAGGTAAAGCTCTTGAGAACATCATTCGTGCTGGCCTTCGTGCGCCTGACCATGCGGGATTAACCCCTTGGCGTTTCGTTATCGCACAGGGCGATGGTTTGAAAAAACTGTCAGATATCTTGGTAAAAGCGGCAGAAGCTGAAAATAGTGATGAAGCGGTGGTCGAAAAGGTAAAGAATGCCCCATTTCGCGCACCAATGGTGATCACTGTTATTGCTAAAGTAACAGAACATGAGAAAGTACCAGCACTAGAGCAACACTTATCTGCGGGATGCGCTGTACAAGCGATGCAAATGGCAGCCGTAGCACAAGGCTTTCAAGGATTTTGGCGCTCAGGTAAGTGGATGTTCCATCCAGAAGTTCATCAAGCATTTGGTTTAGAAGGTGACGATGAGATTGTTGGTTTCTTGTACTTAGGCACGCCTGGTTGTACACCGATGAAAGTTCCTGAGCGTGACCTTTCTCAGTTTGTTGAATTTCTATAACTGAAAACTTAAATAAACTGACTGTTTATTTATACAGTTTTTCTTGATTTATTAGGGCTACATTCGATAATGTGGCCCTAATTATATTTATTTCCCAAACGTTATGTCTCGTCTGTTTATTGCTGAAAAACCAAGTTTAGGCCGTGCGATTGCCGCTGCACTGCCAAACCCTCAAAAGAAAGATCAAGGATTCATCCGCTGTGGGAACGGGGATATCGTTACTTGGTGTATCGGCCACTTGCTCGAACAAGTCGAACCCGACGCTTACGATGAGCGTTACAAAAAGTGGAATATGGCAGATTTACCAATTGTTCCGCAGCAATGGCAGCTCAGACCGAGGAAAAGTGCAAGTAAGCAATTAACAGTGATTCGTAAATTGCTCAAAGAAGCTAACGAAGTCATTCATGCAGGAGACCCAGATCGAGAGGGTCAGCTGTTAGTTGATGAAGTTCTCGACTATTGCAAGTTATCTAAAACCAAGAAGGAATCTACACAGCGTTTGTTGATTTCCGACTTGAACTTACCTGCGGTTAAACGCGCACTCAGTTCTATGCGCAGTAATCGCGAGTTTATCCCACTTTCAGTTTCAGCATTGGCCCGCTCTCGGGCTGATTGGCTGTATGGTATGAACATGTCTCGTGCTTATACCTTGCTTGGTCAAAAAGCAGGGTATCAAGGTGTTCTCTCGGTAGGGCGAGTGCAAACGCCAGTTCTTGGCTTAGTGGTGCGTCGTGATGAAGAAATCGAAAACTTTGTCCCGAAGGACTATTTTACCCTACATGCTCTGATCCCATATCAAGATCCCAATGGTACTTTTGATATTCGTGCTCGTTGGAAGCCAAGTGAGGCATGCAAGCCTTGGCAGGACGAAGAAGGTCGAGTATTAAACCGTAAGTTGGTAGAAAATGTTGCAAACCGTATTGCAAATCAACCCGCAAAAGTGACAGAGTCGGAACAAAAGCAAACCAAGCAATCAGCACCATTACCTTATTCGTTATCTGCTTTACAGATCGATGCCGCGAAGCGCTATGGTATGAGTGCGCAACAAGTACTAGATACTTGTCAGGCATTGTATGAAAAGCACAAGCTGATCACTTACCCGCGTTCAGATTGTCGCTATTTGCCGATGGAACACTACTCACAAGCAGGGACGGTGACAACTGCTATTGCGAATAACGCAAAAGAGTTGCAAGTTGCCGTTCAGGGAGCAGACTTAACATTAAAGTCCAAAGCCTGGAACGATAAAAAAGTGGATGCGCACCATGCGATTATCCCTACACCGAAGCAAGCTAATGTGAATGCGCTTTCCGGCAATGAGATGAAAGTGTATCAGTTGATTGCGCGCCAGTACCTCATGCAGTTCTATCCGGCGGCGGTTTACGCAGAAGCGAAATTGGTTTTCGATATCGCTGGTGGTACGTTTGTCGCGAAAGGTCGTCAGTTAGTTTCGCCGGGTTGGAAAGCGCTAATGGGCAAAACTGACAAGGAAGATGAAGGTATTGATGCCGTGCCACCGCTACCCGAAGGCACCGTGTTAACTTGTCGTGAAGGGGAAATAAAAGACCGAAAAACCGAGCCACCAAAGCATTTTACCGAGGCATCGCTGTTGCAAGCGATGACCGGGATCGCCCGTTATGTTGCGGATAAAGAACTGAAAAAAATCCTTCGTGACACTGATGGGCTAGGCACGGAAGCGACTCGCGCTGGTATTTTGGACACGCTGTTCAAACGCCAACTGCTTACGCGTCAAGGTAAGTCAATTCTCAGTTCTCCTGCGGGAAGAGGTCTCATTCATGCCTTGCCAGAAGATTCAACATACCCTGATATGACGGCTCATTGGGAGCACCAGTTACAAGGTATGGCAGAGAGAAATCAAGCATATCAGCCGTTCATGCAAGCACTGGAACAACGCATTGATAGCTTGATGGCACAAGTAAAAGCAGGCCCTATCCCTGATTCATTACGTCATCTACCCAAGGTGGAGCGTCCTGCGTTTAAACGTAAAAAGCGCAGTTATTCAAAGAATGGTGGCGCGACTAAATCTCGTGCAACCAAAGGTAAGCAGGCATAGGACAAGCGCGGCGTAATTAAACTCCGCGCATGCTTGAAAATAGATTACTCGAACAGATCACCGTGGTTTTGGATCGCGCCTCTTACTTCACCTTGAGTTAACACGCGTTTGTCCAGTACCTCTTTCACCTGGTTGCCCAAGTCAACTAATGTATCTCGATTCGCTTGAGTTTGGCGTTTACCAGCACTTCTCAAGCAGTAATTTAGTTCGTGCTCTTCGCTAAAATTAACCAAATCCCTATCTGCTGCCATCGTGCTTTCTCCTTATTTGTTCTACTTTTTCCTAAGTCTGGATTGGATGTAGATAAATTCAAGTTAGATTGCGCGAATTATGCTGGTGGATCACTGATGAACATTATGTTTGCCAACCAAGTCACGATTATGAAGCCTGGCTTTGATGGTATTTGGTTTAGTGATGGTTGTGTCTTAATGCTGCTACCAAGGTAACTCAGTACCATCGTAGTTAATAAATCGACCTGAAAGCTGCGGTGTGCTCAGTTCTATCACGTTCGCTAGGCCTAGCGCGGAGGTTTGCGTATCTATCAAAGCATTTGGCCCGCCCATCGCCGTTTTTACCCAACCAGGGTGAAGCGCTAAAACGGTAAATCCTTCAGGTGTTAAATCATTACTTAAGCTTTTCACAACCGAGTTAAGCGCCGCTTTCGATGAGCGATAAATATAGCCGCCGCCGGACGTATTTTCGGTCATACTGCCGACTTTTGATGAGATACAAGCAATCTTTTTCATCTTGCCTTGTTGTAAGCGAGGGTAACAGTACTCAACCAGTTTTAACGGAGCAATGGTGTTTACTTCGAAGACTTTACGCCATGCTTCTACGTCAGTATTTCCAAAGCCATATCCCTTGGGGCCGTAATATCCTGCATTATTGATGAGTAAGTCGATGGCAGGGAGTTTATCGGCAAGCTTAGCGACTTGTTCGTAGTGCGTGACATCCAGTTCGTGCAAAACTAGATTGCTGAATTGTGAGGCTAGAGTTTGTAGTTCTGAACTGTTCTCTAAGGAACGGCTAGTAGCATGTACTTGGTGGCCTTGCTTCAGGTACAGCTCAGTTAAGCTAAGGCCAATGCCGCGATTTGCTCCGGTAATAAAGACGGTTTGACTCATACAAACACCTATGTTTTTTTGATTTCAGTTGAAAGTCATTGTGTTAGCTAAGCACCATAAAATCAACCAACCACCACGCACCAACAACAAGAGATGAAAATAGGGACAGAGCACAAAGAGAGCCAAACAGTGCGCCGAGAATAGCAAAGAAAGTAGAATTCATATGTATATTAAATTTAATTGATATTGAAAATCATTATCAATTAAATTGCGTTTTATTCAACCCTTGAAGTTGATACTATTTCGTTACCATTGTTATTAAGAATTTCTCATGCTGCCATTTATCTACCACCCGATTTATTCTCAACTTGAGTTGCCAGAGGGGCATCGTTACCCAATTATGAAATACCAGTACCTCTATGAATCGGTATTGGTGCATATAGAGAAAGATAACTGGAAAGAGCACGCGCAGTTTTTCCAGCCCGAAGCATTAACTGTTGGGGAAGTAAAGCGTGTTCATGACGAGGAATACGTCGAGTTACTTGTTAGTGGAAACATGCCAGCTGCGAAGATGCGCCGAATAGGTTTTCCTTGGAGTGAGTCTCTCATTACCAGAACGCTAACTTCAGCAGCGGGCACGGCTATGACCGCAAAAAAGGCACTTGAGTACGGTGTGGCCATTCATTTGAGTGGTGGGTATCACCACGCACACAAAGAGTTTGGCAGTGGTTTTTGTTTATTTAATGACTTAGTGATCGCGGCCAGGCAAGCGCTCGAAGTCGAGCATGTCGATAAAGTATTGATCATTGATAGTGATGTTCACCATGGGGATGGAACAGCAACTTTATGTGACGATGAGCCAGATATCATCACGCTTTCTTTCCACTGTGATAAAAACTTCCCAGCGAGGAAGCCTCAGTCTGACCTCGATGTGCCTTTGGTGCGAGGGACAGGTGATGAGGATTTTTTAATGGCGTTTAAAGAAGTGGTCGATATGGCACTTAATCTTCATCGCCCTGATTTAGTTATCTACGATGCTGGTGTCGATATACATCAAGACGATGAACTTGGATATTTTGATGTGTCGACTCAAGGGATTTTAGAACGTGATAGATTTTTAATGCAAACAGTGAAATCTCGAGGTATCCCTGTCGCAGCTGTCGTTGGAGGTGGATATCGAACGAATCATGCTGACCTCGTCCCAATTCATTTGCAGCTTATCAATGCCGCTAAAGAAGTCTTTATTGATGAGTAGATACAACTAGATGTAAATATCAAATTGATTCAACACTGGAACGAACGAAAAGGGCATTAATTTTTTTGTGGGTTCTTTCGGAGTGTGGCGGAGTGCTTAGTTGCGTTCAAGAAGTGATAAGTGATTTGTACAAATCTTTTAAGTCTGGAGATGCGAAAAAGCCCGCTAATTTCTTAGCGGGCTTTTTCTAAAAGTGGCGGAGAGATAGGGATTTGAACCCTAGATACGCTATTAACGTATGCCGGTTTTCAAGACCGGTGCTTTCAACCACTCAGCCATCTCTCCGTTGTTGAGGCGCATAATATAAGGCTTTGAAAATGTTGTAAACCCCTAGTTGAACTGATTGGATGTTTACTGCGCAAATTTGTGGTTTGTGTTGTTTAAATAAACAAAAACTCCCCAAAAAGGGGAGTTTGAATAGTATATGGATTGCTAGGTATTAATCGTTTTTAGAATAAAAACGCTGTAACTCAGTTAAACCTTGCATCAAAACTGGCAACTTCGGTGCATCATCTCGAAGTCGTTTGTAGTTTTTGTCATACAGCTTGTAGTTGCCAAACTTATCGATCACTGTGGTTTGTGAGCTAGTAATTAAGGCAAGCTCGCGAGTATCGCCCGCCAAGATCCAGCGACGACGACTTTCATCGAATAGGTTGCGACCACTACTGTAATCATATGGGTTGGAAGATACGCCGAGCATATCTTGCAACAGTGTAACTGAGAGGTCCAAGTGACTTGTGCTGTGATTAAATTCGCCAGCTAGCATTCCAGGCCAATGGATCACCATCGGAACTTGCAATTGATAACGGCTGTAGTTGCTGTTTGCTCCCCAGCTGTTCGTATTGGTTTCGTTAAATTCACTACCGTGATTAGAAGTGATGATTACGATGGTGTTTGTCAGTTGTCCCGTCGTTTCTAGTTCATCAATAATACCGGCGATAGTTCTATCCGCCGACTTCACTGCATATTCATAAGCTTTTTTGAATCGCTCACTTGCGGGCATTTCTTCGTCATTATTTGAAGGAATCGATTCAAAATTATCAACGGTGGTGACTTCGATGTAACTAAACCATGGCTGACTTGCTTTCTCTGCTAACCATGTATTCCAGTTTGCGATAGATTGTTTATCGGTATGAGCTTGCGTGCCATCTAGGTCTTCCGCTAAGTTCAAGTCGCGGAAAATAATTTCTGAGTAGAGATCATCTTCAAACCCACTGCCACTGAATAAACCAAAGTTGTAGCCCTGATCTTTCAGTACATCGAGCAATACTGGGGAAGCACCTTGCGCCTTGATGCTTGATGCATAACTGGTCGGTAAGCCATAGAACAAACCAAAGGCCCCGTATGTATCATTACTTGAGCTGTAATGATTACGGAAGTTCTGATTGTTTTCAGCAAACTCATAGAGGTTAGGCATCTCTTCTTGGTTAAGCGCATCCGCTCGTAAATTGTTTATGCTGATCATCAACACATTGAGCTTATTAACTCGGCGGTTAAACTCAAGCTTTTCAAGAGGGTAGTTGACTAACTCTACGTTGCCTTCGTTTTCTGCTAAACGTTTTAGGTATTCCTCACGGTCAAGTAGACCATGTTTTTCCATAAAACTCTTCGCCGTCATCGGATAAGACAAAGGGAAGTTTGAACGCTGGCTAGTAATTGGGTTGTAAAAATATGCATCTGCCCAAATGTAAACCAAATGGCTGGTCATAAAGCTGAGGAAAAAGACGGCCGCGAGAGGGCGTCCTACGTGCTTATGAGATAGTTTGCGCTGTTTTCGCCATACCCATTCGGATAGTGCGAGTTGAATAAGGAAGATCAGCGGCATCACAACAAATAAATGTTGTAGGTCAGTGCTGAGCGCACTTTTGTCTTCGCTGAATAGTAACTCCCAGACAACGGGAGTTAAGTGCAAATTGATCGACTGATACGCTTGGGTATCAATTAATAATATGGTTTGCCCAACGGTTGCGAAAATCACTGCCACCAAACGGAACAACTTCCGCGATGGCAGGATAAACGTCAACGGGAATAGAACAAGCAAGTAAAGTGCGAAAACTAGAAAGCCAAAGTGACCAACCCAAGAAACCGCCAGATAAAACTGACCAAGTAACGTCTCGGGCCAAGGAGACTGAACAATGTAGCGTGTGCCTATCAACATCGATGCAACGATATTGAAGAATGCAAACCAGTGACCCCAACCAACTAGTCGAGATACACGTTCGCCGTATGAGTTTCCGCTGTCTACCATGTATGTGTTCTATTGTCCGTGATTAGTGTGTTTTTGGTGTTTCTAAAGAAGACATCAGCGCCTGAGCAAATTTTTCAGCAATCGCTTTGCGTTGTGAAGCAGCAACACGTTGATTTAAGACATTGGTTGCGATATTTCCGGCAATCATTAGCGTCAACTCAGGAGAAGCAGCGTGTTTTTCAAGAACTGTTGCTACTTCAGCAAGAATTTTTTCTACTTGCTCGTCAGTATATTTAGATGTAATCGGCATAAAGACTCTAATAATGATAGTAAAAGCGGCTTATGATAACCTACAATGCCCATCAACTAAAACCTTGTAGCAAGATAAAATCACTATGAGTCTTCATCTTTCAAACGTTATTCTGCATCAACTGTGCAAAAACGATCAGGACGAGCTGGTTGTAAACTTTCGTCCAGCATCATTAGAGAACGATGCATCTACAGAAAACTTAGTCGCTGAGCTTCACCGAGTATTCCATTCTAAAGCTGGTAAAGGTTTTGGCGCTTTCCAGTCAGACAGCGAATTTCAATTTTGGCTTCAAGAAATGCGCAAAGGAGAGCGAGATTTTTACGACTTCTCACAAATTAGTGCAAATCGCTTGAAAGAAGAGTTGATTAAGTACCCATTTGCGGATGAAGGTATCTTGGTTTTCGCTGAGTATCAGAGTTTAGCAACGGACTACTTGTTCATCGGTATCTTACCAATGAATCAAAGTTTAAAAGTGACCGAAGGTTTGGACATCAGTGCGACAGATTACTTAGATATCACCAAAATGGATATTGCCGCACGCATCGACCTGTCGAGCTACGAGACCGACAAGGAGTCCAATCGTTATCTGCAATACATTAAAGGACGCGTTGGCCGTAAAGTGGCGGACTTCTTCCTAGATTTTCTGCAAGCGGATATTGGCTTAGATACTAAACAACAAAACTTAGTGTTGATGCAGGCGGTGGATGATTTTTGTGCTGACTCGAAGCTAGAAAAGCAAGAAGTGAACGAGTACAAGAAACAAGTTTACGACTACTGCAATGAGCAAATTAAATCCGGTGATGAAGTTCAAATCTCAGAACTTTCCGGAGAGCTTCCTCAAAGCCAAGATGGCACGAGCTTTATGGATTTCACCAAAGAGCAAGGGTACGAACTTGAAGAGTCTTTCCCAGGTGATCGTGCGACGGTTCGCAAACTGACTAAATTTGTTGGAGCTGGTGGTGGTTTGAATATTAGCTTCGATAGTCTCTTACTTGGTGAGCGTATTTTTTATGATCCAGAGACGGATACCTTAACGATTAAAGGGACGCCTCCAAATCTAAAAGATCAGTTAAGTCGCAATTAAAATCATATCGCTAAATAAAGAGAGCAAACGGCTCTCTTTTTTTATGTGAATAAGAAACATCCATAGTATATGCTTGTAATTAATGGAGATATGCGAGGGGCAAGTGTTGCTGAAGCTAAAAGAAGGAATACGGCGGTTTGTTTGGTTCTGGTTCGTTTTGTGGAGTGTTTTAGCACTTGGCATTTGGCTGCAAGCCAAACAAACGATTCAAACGATTTCGACTGTAAATGAGTTAGGAAGTAAAGTTGAAGAAGTCAGGCACTTTTTTAACTTCGATCTGCCTTACCGTGTTAAACACGTCGACCAAATTTCACTGAAACTTCAGTTGGCTTATGCAGTTCGCTTACAGCTTGAAAGTGAGTTTTCTGAAGGGAAAATCACACCAGACATCACTCAATTGCTTTATACGACCGACCGATTTTTAGAAAGTGCTCGAGCTTTTGTAAGAAGTGACAGTGAATTGGTTTCGTTAGCTGAACAGTTACGAAGCAGCCGTGCTCGAACAGAAAACTCTGAGCAAATTCAGGCAATGTACTATCGCTTAGGTGCGCTTGTTTTTGAGTCTGTCTTTAGTGACTCTGCAACGAATAGCGATACTTACCGTGACTTAGACCGACTTTTTATTGAATCAGAGGCACTCTCTCCCGAAGAGCGAAGTGCTCTTCAGCGCCAGCTTGCTCAAACCTCAAGCGCACTATCTGCTCAGGCACAGGGCAGTTATTTATCTAATCAACTGCTTAATCCAGATTTCCCGAACCAGTTAACTTCGATAAATGATCAGTTGGAACAGAAGCTAATGACTTTTATTGTTTGGCTGTCTGTAATCAGTGGTTTGCTCCTTTTCCTCATTTCATGGGGAGCCTTCTCCCCAAAAACGATTCAACCGATACCACTACCCAGAACCGATGATAAAAAGTCAGAGCAAGTTGGCGATGATGAAAATGGAGCTAACACTGTTCCCTCAGCTCAGTCAGAAAATTTTCAAAACGTCCAAATGAACGAAAAAAGTTGTAATGAGGTGAATTCATCACAAGTGGGAGTAGTGGAACGTGAGCCGTACATAGATATCAATAAAATGTTAGATTCTCTGTCTGGTGACGAGGGCGCTGTGCGGATGTTACTGGAGGTCTTTATTCAGGACCACTCTGGCGATGGCACTAAAATGTATCAGCTGTTAGAAGAGGATAAAGAGCAAGCGCAAAGAGCCGCACACAGTCTTAAAGGGGTCTCAGGGAGTTTAGGTGCAATGCCATTGCACTGTATTTCGGGTGATATTGAACTGTTGATTAAACAAGGGCAAAAAGTGCCGGAAGAGAAGTTGGCATGTTTAGATGATGTCCTAAAACAAACCATACTTTTTGCTAATAATGTTCTCAATAGTGAAAAGATAACAGAAGCGCTAACAGATTGATATTGCTCTGACTTAATGTCATAAGAGTTGAGGTAATAAAGGCTCGAACTATATGACTTAGTTCGCTTTATTCCTGTTCTATACAATTTGTTAAAGGTGTTTTCATGTCCGTTCGCCGAATGTCTTCAATGATGTTGATAGGGCTGGTTATGATGCTTTCAGGGTGCTCCCTGCTCGAAGTCAAGATCGAGAGTCAAACCGTCCCTCTTACCAAACAAGAGCTCAATATGCGTCTTTTGACTCGTGAGTATGCGCAGCAGTTTTTTGCTCAGGTTGAGCAAGCAGCAGACGCACTACACGAACAATATGAGCCTCATGATAAAGTTCATCAATCTTATATTTTACTTTGGAAGATAAATGCTGAAGAAGGCATCCAAGCTTCTGCATACCAAGTGTCCCCAATGGCTGCACTGATTGATACATGGACTTTCACGCTACAAATGGAACAGTTCTTTACTACCGCTTCTGGTAATGAGCTCTTTGCGTCAGATGAGGCCAAGTTAGTTTCCGTTTATTTAGCGAAAGAGGTAGATAAACTGGCTCAATCTTTATTGAAGAAAGAAGCATACATCAAGACACAAACGTTTGTTGCAGAGTTCGCCAAGCAGCATCCATTCGCTGATTTAAGCATGATTAGGACTCCGGCTTACCGTAGGTGGTTAGATGCAAACCAAATTAGCGAAGAGGAAGCCGTTACAACGCTAGGCACGATGCCAGAAGCACTTGGGGATGTCTCTGATCGTCTAAGTCTGGTATCAGAGCAGACACCAAAAATTATGACGTGGAAAGCGCAGTTGTTGGCCTTGAATAGCTCTGACAGTATCGAAAAAGTCAATGCGGCGCTCAATAGTTTGCAAGTTACCGCTGATTCGATGAGGGATTTTATCGATAACAACCCAGAGTACATGCGTTATTTGGCAGAACAAATGGCGCTGGAGTTACAACCTTTGGTTGACGATATCGATCAAAGGACGGAGGCGCGTTTATCTCAGTTGGGTGAAGAACGCCAAGCTATAGAGCTGATGGTTGCCAGAGAGCGCCAAGAAATCGCACAGATCATTACCCATGAGCGCGAGAAGTTTGCTCAAGATATGGATCGAGTGTCGCAAGAGGTTGTGAATCTCGCAATGACTAAGCTGATTGAACTTGTCAAAAGTACCATCATCTACTTTATTCTGTTCATTGCCGTTATATTCTTTGCACCGCTTGGCTTGGGCTATTGGTTTGGGAAGCGTGCAGCCGTGAAAACGCCAGTCAAACAAAGCTAACGATTTGTTTTGGAAATAAAAAAAGAGCGCTTTAAAGCGCTCTTTTTTAGTATTGAATTCGAAAGGGAGGTTCTTCCTATCTCTGCGAAGTTAAGCGGTTTGCTGCTTTAATTCGCCTTCAGCTTCTTCAACTGCTTCTGCTGTTGGTTCGCACTTATCAACAAACCAACCCATGTAAGAAGTGAAGATCGTTACGATGATACATACAAAACTCAGCCACATGAACGGGGCATAAGACAGTGTAGCAACACCCAAAATACTGGCCATGTAGATACCGTTGTCACTCCAAGGGACCATACCTGAGGTTAGCGTGCCGCCAAATTCTGCGTTACGAGACAAATTCTTACGTTTGTAGCCTAGACGGTCATAGTTCTTCGCACAGATTTTTGGGGTCAGGATAAGTGAAACGTACATCGCTGAACCAAATACGTTGCCCATAAAGGCCGTACCAATTGTGCTTGTTGCCAATGAACCTGCACTTTGAACGCGTTTTTCAAACAGCTTCGCGATAGTCTCTAGCACGCCTACTTTATCTAGTAGACCACCAAAACCAAGGCCGAATACGATAACCGCTACCGACCCAAGCATTGAAGACATGCCGCCACGGTTAAGGATTGAGTCAATGAAATCTACGCCAGATGAGATTGCAAACGGAGCCCAAGCCGTGTTAAACGCGGTTAGGAAATCGACATCTTGGATCATCACTGCCCAAATAATACCTAGCAGAGAACCAAAACTGATCACTGGGAATGAAGGCATACGCATCGCTAGAAGTGACAATACGATGATCACAGGAACAAATGAGTAAGGGGTGATGTAGAACTGCTGTTCCATCGCTTTAATGACAGAGTCTACCTGGCTCATGTCAACTTGACCTGCGTAGTGGAAGCCAAATGCAGTAAACATAATGCCTGTAATAATGTAGCTAATGAGTGCTATCGGCAACATGCCTTTAATATGTTCCATCACTTCAACGTTAGACATAGATGAAGCAAGGATTACTGAATCCGATAGAGGCGACATTTTGTCACCAAAGTAACAGCCTGAAAGTACGGCACCTGCAGTGATTGGCGCAGGAACACCAAGACCTTGACCGATACCCATCATTGCAATACCTGCCGTGCCAGCCGCACCCCAAGATGTGCCAGTCGCTAGCGCAGTCAATGAACAGATGATCATGGTCGCGAGCAAAAAGATGGAAGGGTGGATTGCTTTAAGGCCGTAGTAAATAATGGTTGGAACAATACCACCAGAGATCCAAGTACCTACAAGCGCGCCAACGGCCAAAAGGATTAAAACGGCTCCAAGTCCATTGGAAATGCCATTTAGTGCTGCTTTTTCCAGATCTTTATACTGATGGCCAAGCTTTATGCCCAATATCATGACAATGAACCAACCGATGTATAGCGCTAGCTGAATCGGTAGGTCTAGCTTGGCTGTGAACGAAAATGCCAGCAGGAGAAATAAACCGAGCGAGATAAATACCTGTATCAAGCTTGGTAGGCGTGGTGTAACTTGCTTCATATGTGCCTCTGTCAATCTTGGAGCAATAGAGGAAGGCGCTCCTTGTTGTAATCGCGCATAACATACATTAACAAAAATTATATTTCGAACATTTGGTGTTTTATCTTGATGTTCGTCGGTAAAAACGTTTGCTTGTGAAATTAACTGTTAGTTTGTTTTAACTTTTTTGGTTTTAAATGTTGTGTAATGTGAAATTATTGTGCTTCATGTGTTATTTTCTCATTGAGTGGTAAGACCAATTAGGGGACTAAAGTGCTTTCCCTACTTGAAAAATGGTTAAAACCGCAAACCAAACACTAAAAAATCTCGTGTAACCCGGTTTTTCAGAGGAAAAGGTTAAAAAACGCGCTTATTTACAAAATAGGGGTTGAGATTTTGCTGTGAAAAATTAACTATGGGGTAGGTTTTTTAATACATGGAGAGTTAATACGATGAGAGTTGGTTTAGTTGGTTGGCGCGGTATGGTTGGTTCAGTCCTTATGCAGCGTATGGTTGAAGAGAAAGACTTCGACCTAATCGAACCAGTATTCTACAGTACTTCTCAAGTTGGTATTCCTGCTCCTAACTTAGGAAAAGACGCAGGCTTACTGCAAGACGCGTATGATATTGAAAGCTTAAAACAGCTTGATGCGGTAATCACCTGTCAAGGTGGTAGCTACACAGAAAAAGTTTTCCCTGCACTTCGTCAGGCTGGTTGGAAAGGCTACTGGATTGACGCGGCCTCTACGCTACGTATGGCTGAAGATTCGATCATCACACTTGATCCAGTGAACTTAAAGCAAATCCAACAAGGCATCCACGGTGGCACGAACACATTTGTCGGTGGTAACTGTACGGTTAGTTTAATGCTAATGGGGCTAGGTGGTCTATTTGAGAAAGGTCTTGTTGAGTGGACAAGCGCAATGACTTACCAAGCCGCATCTGGTGCTGGTGCGCAAAATATGCGTGAATTGATCTCGCAAATGGGCGTTATCAATGACTCTGTTAGCTCTGAACTTGCAAACCCATCAAGCTCTATCCTAGATATCGATAAGAAAGTCGCGGATACAATGCGCAGCGGCTCTTTCCCTACCGATAAATTCGGTGTGCCACTAGCTGGTTCGTTGATCCCATGGATCGATGTGAAGCGCGATAATGGTCAGAGTAAAGAAGAGTGGAAAGCGGGCGCCGAGGCGAATAAAATTTTGGGTTCTCAAAGTTCACCTGTCCCAATTGACGGTACTTGTGTGCGTATTGGCGCGATGCGTTGTCACTCTCAAGCACTTACTATCAAGCTTAAACAAAATGTACCAATGGACGAAATCGAAGAAATCATCGCCACTCATAACGATTGGGTGAAAGTGATTCCTAACGACCGTGACATCACTGCTCAAGAGCTAACGCCGGCAAAAGTTACGGGCACAATGTCTGTACCAGTGGGTCGTCTACGTAAGATGGCAATGGGTGATGATTTCCTAAATGCTTTCACTGTTGGTGACCAACTGCTTTGGGGTGCTGCGGAGCCATTGCGTCGTACTCTGCGAATTATTCTGTCTGAGAAAGCATAATCACATCAATCCTTTATTTGATGACAAAATAAAAGAGCTCCTTAGGGAGCTCTTTTTTCATGCGTCGTCTTCCGTTCGAACGACTCTTTTGTCTGGATCGGCCAGTTCACTACCACAATGTTTACAGTAAATTGCGTCAGAGTCGTGCCCTGCGTGGGAGCAGTTTGGGCATTTCACCAATACTTTGTGCGATTGCATCTCTTGGTGCAGTTCGGCAGTGAAAATACCTGTAGGTACCGCCAAAATGGAATAACCCAGTAACATGGTGAGTGATGCAAGCCCTTTACCTAGGTCTGTTTGAGGGACCAAGTCACCATACCCAACCGTTGTGATGGTCACGATCGCCCAATAAATACTCTTAGGAATGCTAGTAAATCCGTTTTCAGGTCCTTCAATGATAAAAATCAACGAGCCGAAAATCGTTACCATAATGGCGACGGAACTAAAGAAGATAAAAATCTTTCTGCGCGCCATAAGCAGTGAACGTAAGAGGATATTGGACTCTTGGAGGTATCGGACTAACTTGAGTATGCGGAATATTCGCATCACTCGCAGCGCCCTGATCACACCCATAAACGAAGCGGATGGGAAGAAGAGTGCTAAATAGGTGGGCAAAATCGCAAGTAAATCGACGACACCATAAAAACTCTTTGCGTAGGCGGCAGGTTTAGGAGAGCAATAAAGCCTTAGAAGGTATTCAATCGTGAATAGGCCAGTAAATGTGTATTCAATAAACTTCAGCTCTTTTTCCCACTCGGCCCGAACGGAGGGTATCGAATCTAACACCAGTACGATTAACGAACTGATGATCGCGATAATGAGAGCAATATCGAACGTTTTACCAGCTTTGGTATGAGTACCAAAAATGGTGACATATAGAGTATGTTTAAGAGAGTCAGTCGTCATGACAAAGCGATCCATTGTTGAATCGCTCTATCATACAATTTTATAGAAACTCAGGCTAATCCTGGAAATAAGTTGCGTAAGCCATTCGCAATGAACTCTATGCCAAGCGCGCCCAATATCAAACCCATGATACGAGTAATGACGTTGATTCCAGTTTGACCTAAAAATCGTACGATCAATGGGGCAGAGCGGAACAATAGCCATGAACAAAGGCAGAACAAACCAATCGTAATACTAATGCCCACGGTATCGAACATGCTTGGGTAGCGTGCACCATAAACAATAGTCGAACTGATTGCACCAGGACCTGCCATTAAAGGCATTGCAAGAGGGACCACACCAATCTGTTCACGACTGACGTATTCCGTTTTCTCTTGTTTGTTCTGCTTATCTTCCCCCAGTTTACCGCTCATCATCGAGAATGCGATGCTAAGTAATAGCAACCCGCCAGCGACACGAAACGAATCCAGAGAAATACTGAACATGTCTAACAGTAACTGACCAGCAAAAAGCGAAATGATCAGGATGATCGCAACAGCCACATTTGCTGTTGTTGCCGTATTGCGCTTTTCGTCTGGAGTCATATGCCCGGTTAGTGACACAAACACAGGCATGATACCAACAGGGTTTACTGCGGCGACCAAACCGAGAAAAAACTGCAAGAAGATAGCAAGTTCAAAAGTTTGCATGTTGCGTACTCATCAAAGTTCACATTAGTGAAAAGGAGAAGGGGTAATTTGGGCGTAATGTAAGGCAAAAGTTAGGTTGTAAGAAATGAAAAAAACTAACGCATTCCCTGCCATTTAAGTGAGAAAAACTAATTCTTTAATAAACTGTATCTAATCTGGAAAGGAAATGTTACGTATAAAGTTGCTGATAAATTGCGCTGTTTTACATAAACGTTAACATTCGCACATTTTTGATAAAAACCAAGGTGGTTTGTAGAGAGATGTATTCGGTTCGATATACTCTCAGTAGCACAAAGAATTGGGCCTACATGTAATTTTGTTGGTTAAAAATGAAACTTTTTTACAGGTTGTTGTAGTTTCTTTTATTTATTTGTCCATTTGCTTCTTTTTTACTCAATAAAAAATGAAAGTTAATTTATTTGTTTATCAGTGATTTATGTCATTTTGGTGTGATGAGGCACCACTTTGGTAGTATTTAGGTGGTGAGAACTGATCCAAGTCAATTTTTTTCACACTCTGAAATATTATACTCAGTCCTGAAAGCAATTTACTAAGACGTTTGTTTTCTAAGTGACTGATAAACAGTAAAAACGATAAGTAATAGCCTTAGTAAAAAGTTTTTAATATTTGTTAATTTTAGGAGATTCCCTATGCCTGTAACTAATATGGCTGAACTAGATGCAATGGTTGCTCGCGTTAAGAAAGCGCAAGAAGAGTTCGCTACTTACTCTCAAGAGCAAGTAGATAAAATCTTTCGTGCAGCATCGCTTGCAGCTAACCAGGCCCGTATCCCGCTAGCTCAACAAGCGGTAGAAGAATCTGGTATGGGTATTGTTGAAGATAAAGTAATCAAGAACCACTTCGCTTCTGAGTTTATCTACAACAAATACAAAGACGAACAAACGTGTGGCATCTTAGAAGAGGATGACAACCTAGGTACTATGACTATCGCTGAGCCTGTAGGCATCATCTGCGGTATCGTACCAACGACTAACCCAACTTCTACAGCGATCTTCAAATCTCTAATCTCTTTGAAGACTCGTAACGGTATCATCTTCTCACCACACCCACGTGCGAAAAACTCAACTAACGATGCAGCTAAACTCGTTCTAGATGCAGCAGTAGCAGCAGGCGCACCAAAAGACATCATCGGTTGGATCGACCAGCCTTCTGTTGAGCTTTCAAACGCTCTAATGAAACACGATGACATCGCGCTTATCCTTGCAACTGGTGGTCCAGGCATGGTTAAAGCAGCATACTCTTCTGGTAAGCCAGCAATCGGTGTAGGTGCAGGTAACGTTCCTGTTGTTATCGATGAAACAGCAGACATCAAACGTGCTGTTGCTTCTATCCTTATGTCCAAGACTTTCGACAACGGTGTAGTATGTGCTTCTGAGCAGGCGGCAATCGTAGTTGATGAAGTATACGACGAAGTGAAAGAGCGTTTTGCTTCTCACAAAGCTTATGTCCTAAGCAAAGCAGAAGCTGATAAAGTTCGTAAAGTGCTTCTTATCGATGGCGCGCTAAACGCGAAAATCGTAGGTCAGCCAGCAGCAGCAATCGCTGAAATGGCAGGCGTTAAAGTTCCAGCAGACACTAAAGTTCTTGTTGGTGAAGGTCTGGGCAAAGTATCTCACGATGACGCATTCGCTCACGAGAAACTATCTCCAACTCTAGGTCTATTCCGTGCTGACAACTTCGAAGACGCGGTTGCTCAAGCGGTAACTATGGTTGAGATTGGTGGTATCGGCCACACATCTGGTCTTTACACTAACCAAGATACTAACGCTGATCGTATCCGTTACTTCGGTGACAAGATGAAGACAGCTCGTATCCTAATCAACATCCCGACTACTCACGGCGGTATCGGTGACTTGTACAACTTCAACGTTGCGCCATCTCTAACGCTAGGTTGTGGTTCTTGGGGTGGTAACTCTATCTCTGAGAACGTAGGTCCTAAACACCTAATCAACAAGAAAACTGTAGCGAAGCGAGCTGAAAACATGTTGTGGCATAAACTACCTAAGTCAATCTACTTCCGTCGTGGTAGCCTTCCAATCGCACTGGGCGACCTAGAAGGTAAGAAACGTGCATTCCTAGTAACTGACCGTTTCCTATTCAACAACGGTTACGCAGATGACGTAGTAAGCCTACTAAAAGCTCAAGGCATGGAAGTTCAAACATTCTTCGATGTTGAAGCTGACCCAACACTGTCTGTAGTAGAAAAAGGTGCGGCTCAAATGGCTAGCTACCAACCTGACGTTATCCTAGCGCTAGGCGGTGGTTCACCAATGGATGCAGCGAAAATCATGTGGGTAATGTACGAGCACCCAGAAACTCACTTTGAAGAACTAGCAATGCGCTTTATGGACATCCGTAAACGTATCTACAAGTTCCCTAAAATGGGTAAAAAAGCTGAGCTTGTATGTATCACTACAACTTCAGGTACTGGTTCAGAAGTTACTCCATTCGCGGTTGTTACTGACGACAAGACTGGTGCGAAATACCCACTAGCTGACTACGAAATCACGCCAAACATGGCAATCGTTGATGCGAACCTAGTAATGAACATGCCTAAGTCTCTAACAGCATTTGGTGGTTACGATGCCGTAACTCACGCTCTAGAAGCTTACGTTTCTGTTCTTGCTAACGAATACTCAGATGGCCAAGCTCTTCAAGCACTTAAGATGCTAAAAGAGTACCTACCATCAAGCTATGCGAACGGTGCAAATGACCCAATCGCTCGTGAGAAAGTACACAACGCAGCTACTATCGCTGGTGTTGCATTTGCGAACGCATTCCTAGGTGTTTGTCACTCAATGGCTCACAAACTGGGTGCTGAGTTCCACTTGCCACATGGCCTAGCTAACGCACTACTTATCTCTAACGTGGTACGTTACAACGCGAACGACAATCCAACTAAACAAACTGCGTTCTCTCAATACGACCGTCCACAAGCACGTCGTCGTTACGCTGAAGTTGCTGACCACCTAGGCCTAAGCCAAGAAGGTGACCGTACTGCTCAGAAGATTGAACGTCTACTAGCATGGTTGGATGAACTAAAAGTTAACCTAGACATCCCAATGTCTATCCAAGCGGCAGGTGTTGCTGAATCAGATTTCGTAGCGAAACTGGATGAGCTAGCGGTAGAAGCGTTCGATGACCAATGTACTGGTGCGAACCCACGTTACCCTCTAATCAGCGAACTTAAAGATGTGTTGATGGCTTCTTACTACGGTAAAGCATTTGTTGAAGGCGAAACTTTCGAAGGTACAACTGTTATCAAGAAGAAAGCAGACCAAGAAGCAGCAAAAGCAGCACCTAAAGCAAAGAAAGAAAAAGCTGACGCGTAATTAAAAAATCGAGTGAGCAAGGTTTTCGCTAGCACGGAACCTTAATCGGGAAAAGGTTAAAGCCCCAGTCAAATGACTGGGGCTTTTTTTATTTTGGTGCAGGAGTTACATCTGGCTCGGGAAAACAGAGTTGCTGTGTATGCTTACACTTCGGTCGCAACTACTCGGCCACTGAAGTATTCATTCGCGACGATGTATGCTGTGTTGCGGACTAGTTCGTCTTGGATCTCAGCCCAGTGCCTCTCGTTGAGCTCTTCTTTTGTATGATTTACCGAGGGAATAACGCCGCCCACTCGAATGTTGAATGGTGTGAGTTCTTTTGCCCAGCTGTGAGTAAAACCGGACACCAACGCCGCCATGCTTTCAACTCCCGTAAAGTCTTCATGGTTGTCATGAGAAATGACATTAACAATGACGCCTTTCTTGTTTCTGGCTCGAAAGCGCTCTGCTCCTACTTGGCCGTAGGTATAAAGGAAGCGTGCCGCAGACGACAAGTGATCAATGTAAGTACTCATTGGTTCTGGCGCCATTAAGCCAGGCATAGGGGAGCTGGTCCAGCAATTAACAATCACATCTGGTGTCGCACGTAGCTGTGATTCTATCTGGTCAAACAATAAGTTAATGGACGTTGTGTTATCACTACACACATTCATCGCATACACTTTGTCAGTGAAAGCGCTGATTTGCTCATAGCTCGCTCTCAAAGCGCTAGAATTTTGGTCACAAAGAATCAACGTTGCTCCAAGGTGAGCAAAGTGATTTGCACAGGTTCTTCCTATAACCGAACCTGCAGACGTGACGAGAATAATTGATTCTTTGATATCCATAGCACCTTCACTGTATCCATATGTGAAAAACAATACACCAGTGGTTTGTGCTAATAGCATGGTTGAAATTCGTTGGGTTCAGTGTGAAAGGCTTCAAACTAACGCTTTCGAGTGAGGACTATTGTGCGGTAATTTGTAAGATGTCACATTTCTGACGTGTAGGTATTGCAAGCTATTGGATAAAAAGCGGATCTCTATGCTTTAGCTTGAATTTGATGCTGACGTTGAGCCGTCACTAGCTGATTATATAGCCCAGCATCTGGGATCAGTTGTTTGTTGCGTTCGCCCAATCTGCGTCGCTCATGACCAGATAGGTTGTGATAAACCTCCTCTGGTAGGTTGAATGTGTCTTCAGGCAGGTAAGTCAGCGCATCTGGTTTTAGGTAATGGCTCAGCTTTGCGGAAGGCAATCCTGCATCGTGAAACTGTTTCGCTTGTTCAGCTGCGAGTTCATAGCTGCTGCTATCAGAACGAAGAGCTTGAGGTTGCGATAAACCCAATTGTTGGCGAAGAATACTGTCACTGGTGATGACTTCCTGGACCTCTTCAACTGGGACCACATCGCGAACATCATTAGAGAACATAGACAGAATCAGCGAGAAATCCGCACGACGACCTTCGTGTACGGCATGGTTAATACCATTACCGAACTGAAGTTCGTTGATAATTGCAGCTTTGTCTAACGTATGAATTTGCATGATGTTCCTCGCTCGATGCTCTTTTAACGGCGTGGATAAGAAAAACTTTAGTAAAAGAGGGAATTATTTAAAGGTGCTAGGGAAGGCGAAACAAAAAAGCCCGCTAAATAGCGGGCTTTTGAATAAGACTAAATTGAACTTAGGGGGAAGTATATTACTTCGCTAGGTTCTCAGCTACGAAGTCCCAGTTTACTAGAGCCCAGAAGCCGTTCATGTAATCAGGACGTACGTTGCGGTAATCGATGTAGTACGCGTGTTCCCATAGGTCAACAGTTAGAAGTGGTGTTGTACCTTCTTCTGTTAGAGGAGTAGCAGCGTTAGAAGTGTTAACGATCTCTAGAGAGCCGTCAGCTTTCTTAACCAGCCAAGTCCATGAAGAACCGAAGTTGTTGATTGCTGAATCAGTAAACTTCGCTTTGAATTCTTCAAAAGAACCGAATGCTGCGTTGATTGCGTCTGCAACTGCGCCAGTTGGCTCGCCGCCCGCATTTGGAGCAAGACAGTGCCAGTAGAACGTGTGGTTCCAGATTTGCGCTGCGTTGTTGAATACGCCACCAGTAGAAGTCTTGATGATCTCTTCTAGAGTTTTGCCTTCGAACTCAGTACCAGGGATAAGACCGTTAAGCTTAACAACGTAAGTGTTGTGGTGCTTACCGTGGTGGTAGTCTAGAGTCTCTGCTGAGATGTGTGGTTCTAGTGCGTCTTTCGCGTAAGGAAGAGCTGGTAGTTCAAATGCCATTACTCGATTCTCCATTGATTTGAAAGGATGACCTTTCGATTGCTTCCAGTGTTTTTTTATAGCTATGTCGCCTTTAAGGCTGACTTGCTAAGTATTTTAGCAAGTTTTTACTTTATTAAAACCCCGATATGAAAATATTTTAAGAGGTTAGCAGTGGTGAAGTGCTGCATTGCTCGCCAATGAGCAACCTAAAATTAAGCCTTATTAATTATATGGTTTTTATTCTGTCGTTATTGAGTAGAATGTGGCAAATAAATAAAGTTCAAACCCATGAATGAGGAAGCGATGGAAACTATCGACAAAATCAAACAGCAGATCTCTGAAAACTCAATCCTGCTGTACATGAAAGGATCACCGAAACTACCTAGCTGTGGTTTCTCTTCTCAAGCGTCACAGGCACTAATGGCATGTGGTGAGAAGTTCGCTTACGTAGACATTCTGCAAAACCCAGATATCCGTGCTGAGTTACCAAAGTACGCGCAATGGCCAACTTTCCCTCAACTATGGGTTGAAGGTGAGCTTATCGGCGGTTGTGACATTATTCTAGAAATGTTCCAAAAAGGTGAACTGCAGCCTCTAATCAAAGAAGCAGCAGCGCGCGCTGAAGATCAAGCTGAGTAATTCGTAAATACTCACATTTAGCGATAGAATACGAAGGAGCCGTACTGGCTCCTTTTTCTTTTTAGGTTAGTGGAATGAACATAAAGCTTTATTATATCCCGCAACCTTGCCGAACCTCTCCAATCGTCGCTATCTCTTGCTATATATAGAGTGTAAGGAACACGTCAATCCGACGGTGACTTATGAATAACGAAGAAAGCAGACCTATGCCGCCATTTTGTCGCCATGAGTGGCGGCTAGATACTAATATTTGTTAGTGGGTTAAAACGTACGGCATCACTCAGGTGGTTTGGTGAAAAGTGCGCATAGATCATCGTGTGATCGATGTGTTGATGGCCCAGGATTTCTTTCAACACCAGAATGTTGCCGCCATTGGTCATAAAGTGGCTCGCGAAAGTATGACGTAAGACGTGAGTCGCTTGACCTTCCGGTAAATGGGGTAGTGCTTTAATTAGCCACTTATATGCCACGCCGTAACCGCAAGTGAAAAGCCGGTCATTGGTTGGCTTATAAATTTGGTTATACAACTCTTCAGAAATCGGTACTGTTCTGTTGCGCTTACCTTTGGTGTTGTTGTAGGTAATACGGTATTTAGTTAGGTTAGAACCCTTCAGATAAATCGCTTCTCTGATACGTGCGCCAGTCGCTAAGCAAACTTTATATATCCTCGTTAACTCATCGCCAAGAGGGCTTTCCTGTGCCACCTCGAACAGGTGTCGAATTTCTTGTTCGGTCAAGAACGCAAGTTCGGACTCAGGCTTTTTGATTGCCTCAATACCGCTAACCGGATTTGGTAGCTTCCACTCACCAAGCTTTATTAACTTGTTGAACATCGCTTTTAGCAATCCAAAGTCCACATTGTTAGATGCAATAGAAAGTTCTTTGTGTTCTTGGCCACGCCCCTTGTTCATGCGGGCTGCTCGGTAAGTCGCGAGGTGTTTCGAGTTTAGTTGAGCTGCGATCGGATCGCTTAAGTCTTCAACCATATTCTCTAAGCGTAGACGAGTATGTTCGCCAGATTTTAGGTTCTTTCCGTGGAGCGTGTACCAAAGTTCCACCAAGTTAGATAATCGACGGTGATCGGGTTTACTCCCTAGCCACGGCTTGTCATCCACTTCTTTCATCAAGTGGAGTTCAAAAGCAGCGGCTTCACCTTTGGTGGCGAAGAGTTTACGAACACGTTTCCCTGCTCGACCCTGTGGGTAACACTCACATAACCAGGGTTTCTTGCTTCCATCTTTTAAGTTGCGGATTGACATAGTAAGTAGTATTTTGGCTGTATATAAATACAGTTTAACCAATGAGATATGAACATCAATCTTCAGAAGTATAATGAATTTGGAAAACTAGTTTGATTTGTAATCTATCATGCTAACCAATAATGGTAATTTACAAGTAAGTCTGTAGAATATGCCGGCTAAGTTTTTTATGAGTGGTTTGAATGACAATTAAAGCGATAGATTTATTTGCTGGCGCCGGTGGTTTTACACTTGCTGCACTTAATGCAGGGGTAGACGTGCTTGCAGCTATCGAGTTTGATAAGGCGGCTGCTCACACATATAAAGAAAACTTTATCAACGCTCGCAATAAAAAAATTGACTTACGTGCCGGAAAAGACTTTGGTGATATCAACAATGTAGATCCTTTAGAGCTAAGAGAGAGCTTAAATCTAAAGAAGGGGGAATTAGATTTGATATTGGGTGGCCCTCCATGCCAAGGCTTCTCTACTCATCGTATCAAAGGTGCTGGTGTTAACGACCCTCGTAATGCTCTACTGCTTAGATATTTTGAGTTTGTTAATGAATTCAATCCCAAAGCTTTCTTAGTTGAGAATGTCGCAGGCTTGCTGTGGGAGCGCCATAAAGACTTTTTAGATAAGTTTATCTCTCTCGCTGAAGATGCAGGTTATATCATCAAGTTCTGTGGCATTGTGAACGCCAGAGATTATGGAGTACCACAGAATAGAAAGCGTGTCTTTATCTATGGATTGCGCCAAGATTTAGATAGATATGATGAGTATATTTTCCCTCCTGAGCCAACTCATTTTTCTGAAGCTAGTGGGAAGCGCCCTCTATGGAAAACTGCATCTAGTGTTTTCGAAAAAATTCCTAAAGACTTATACGAACAGTATTGGGAAGAGTATTTTAAGAATAAAACGAAGTACTCATATGAGCAAACGATGAAGCTTCTTAGCTCTCTTACATCTGGCACAAAGGTTGAAGAAGATGATCCATGTAATGTTCACATGCAGCCTACTGCTAAGATGATGGAGCGGTTTTCAGATACTCCCCTTAATGGTGGTCGCGAAGATGCTGGAGAAAAGCACCGACTAAAATGTCATTCTGGTGAGTACAAAGGTCATAAAGACGTTTATGGGCGTATTTTAATCCATCTGCCAAGCAATACTATCACCACTGGCTGTAATAACCCTTCAAAAGGCCGTTTTGTTCATCCTTGGCTTAATCATGGTATTACGCTGAGACATGCGGCGAGGTTACAATCGTTTCCTGACGAGTTTAATTTTTATGGAAGCTCAACCGAAAAAGCTCGGCAAATCGGCAATGCAGTACCACCGTTACTTGGTAAAGTACTGATAAGTGATATATGCAGTAGATTGAATTAAATAAAGTGCCTACAATGTTAGGCACTTTTTTATGTCTAAGATATTGAGATTGGGTTACAAATGGCTCAAATGAATGTAAGCGCTAGGGCTGTCGACATGCTCGGAAGGCAGCAAATAGCGGGTATCCCAACAGCTATACATGAGTTATTCAAAAATGCTCATGATGCATATGCCACCCACGCAGAAATCGACTACTTCCAAGATCAGAACCTCGTTACCCTCAGAGATGACGGTATTGGGATGACCGAGGAAGACTTTAACAAGAAGTGGCTGACCATCGGTACTTCAAGTAAGTTTGGGGTTAATAGAAAATCTGATTACATTCCTGAAGGAATGTCCGAGCGCAAGCTCATGGGCGAAAAAGGCATCGGACGACTGGCCATTGCTTCCATAGGGCGACAAGTGCTCGTGCTTAGTCGAGCAGAACGTGAAGACGGTATGCATGATATGGTCGTGGCACTTATCCATTGGAGTCAATTTGAAATTCCCGATATTGGGATTTCGGAAATTGTCATTCCTACTCGCACGTTTCCTGAAGGAAAACTACCGTCTTCGCAAGATATACAGTCGATGGCCAATGAACTAGTTGGACACTTAAAAAGCCTCGGTGACGCTATTCCGCCTTCATATTTAGATCTAATCGAAGAAGACATTAAGCTATTTTCTTTTTCTCCTGATGTGTTGTTTAAGAACCTACAAAAAAAATCGCAAAGTACTTGGGAAGAAGGACAAAGAGAAGGGGATTCAGATACTTCTCTTCCCATACTTGATGGTCTTGGACGAGGCACACACTTCATCATCATGCCTTGTGATGAAACTTTGGCTCTAGATGTCAAGCCAAACGACAAAGGGACCACAGAACTTCAGAAAATTCTAGTAGGCTTTTCTAACACTTTGTCATCAGACCAAACTGAAGTATTGAAAACTAAATTTCGTTTGCATCAAGGAAATGCAGACCCGTCGGAGTTGATTGAGAAAGGCTTTTTTTCCAAAGAAGATGCTCATGATGGAGACCACTTCATCCAAGGTGAGTTTGACGAGTTTGGTCAGTTTAAAGGCACAGTGTCAGTATATAAAGGTGAGCCTCAAGAGCATATCATCAACTGGAACGAAAGTTATGGCTCAAAAACTAGGTGTGGTCCATTTAAAATTAAGTTTACCTATATTCAAGGTGAGGCAGCGGAAAGCTTTGTGCCTTCTGATGCTTATTTAGAAATCAAAAACAAAGTCGAGAAGTATGGTGGACTCTACCTTTATAAGGACGGTATCCGCGTACTTCCCTATGGTAAACCAGAATTCGATTTTTTGCGCTTTGAAGAAAGAAGAACTAAGCGAGCTTCAGATAACTTCTTCTCCTATCGGTTGATGTTTGGAGTGATAGAAATTGATCACGATATCAATTCACGTCTTATAGAAAAAGCGGGCCGTGAGGGCTTAATAGAAAATATAGCCTACCAAGAGTTCAAGAATATTCTGGTTAACTTTTTTGTGCAGCTCGCAAAAGACTTCTTTAGAGATAACTCGGTAAATGACAGATTTGCTGTAATTAAAAATGAGTTTAAAGAGGTAGCGAAAGCTGAAAAAGATGCACTAGAAAAACGGAAAAAACAGGTTGCTTATAAAAAGGAACTATTTAACAGGGAGATTGATGAGTTTTTCGAACGGCTCTCCGACGGATTCTACTTATCTGAAGCAGAAGCTATAAATTCTTTTGTAAGTTCGGAGCTAAAAAAATCATCTGATATTTGGGATGATAAAAAGAAATATCATTTCATTTCATCTCTTCGATCCACTGTTTCCTCAAAATGGAAAGAACTCGATAAACTGATAAAAGTCACTAAGCCAAACATTGGTCTTAGTAAGGCTGCGAAAAAAGATTGGGAGTCATATCTCAAAAACAGAGTGAAGCTTAACGAAGATGTAATTGAACCAACCAAAAAAGAAGTCGATGCTTTAATTACTGGGTATATATCTACGAATGGGTTAACGTTTTCTGTCCGTGAACGTGTAAACGAACTCGTAGAGGAAGAAAAAAAATCTCTCACCAAAGCAATTTCCAACTATCGAAGTGAGCTTAAAGGTGATGTAAGCAAAATAGATTTGGTAGTGAAAGAAAAAGCAAGAGCAAAGTCTAACGAATATACGCAAGCTTTAGCTGAAGTAATGACAGCGATAAACTCGACAGCCATAGATACTTACAGTCCTGAAGAGTCTATGGCGATGATATCGAGCTGGGAACATAAGCTTGAGGAGATTAATAACCAGACTGAAAGTTACTTCACCAAGTTGCGCGAGACAGTTGAGTTTGTTCTAAACGATATTAAAGACGACGGGTCAAACTCTGTTGATATCCTTACCGCTTTAGAAAATGAAAATGAGCAAGTAAAAGAGTCGTTAAATCAATACTATGAATTTGCCCAACTTGGTATGTCCCTAGGCATTATTCAGCATGAATTTAGTAGTACGGCTCGAAATGTTAGGAACTCTATACGTTCGCTTAAACCATGGGCTGACAAAAACCCTAAATTAGGTGGATTGTACAAAAATATTAGCCATAGCTTTGAACACTTAGATGGCTATTTAAAAATGTTTACTCCATTAAATCGTCGTTTATACCGCAGCAAGATTGACCTGTCAGGTAAAGAAATAGACAACTATCTAAGAGATATTTTTGATGAGCGATTAAAGCGCCATAATATTGAGTTACTCTCTACTAAAGAGTTTATCGTTAAAACAACTCGCGTATTTCCATCATCATTTTTGCCAGTATTCATTAACGTTGTAGATAACGCTATTTATTGGTTAAACACTCAGACTGAAAGCGAAAATCAAGAAAAATTAATTAAGTTAGATGTTAAAAACGACCAGTTGCTAATAAGCAACAACGGTCCTGCGATAGCGTTGATAGACAGAGACCGAATATTTGATTTTACTTTCTCTAGAAAGTCCGATGGTCGCGGTATGGGCTTATTTATTAGTAAAGAATCTCTTAATCATGAGGGATTTGATATCCAGTTAGCTAGTGGAGGTGCAGATGACTCTCCATGTTTTGTTATTAGTGAAAGAAATATGGAGCAAGGATGATGTCTGCATTTGAAGAACATTGTAGGGGTATCGTTAGTGAATATGTTCAAACTGTTTTAATTATAGACGATGGGGCGGGTTTAAATCGCACGAACATGGATGTCGGGACAGTTGAAGAACCTGAGGACTTCAATAACCCAATGGCTGCCGAAGTTGAACTTGAACATGAGTTTGAGGACGATATTGTTGATGAGCCTGAAGAAGTTACTCATGGGCTTAACACGTTAGATTTAACAAGCGCATTCTATGATTTGGGACTTGTCGCGGGAATATTTCAACCTAAGATCGTAGAGGGTGAGCAACCAGAAGAGTTTGCGCTTAAAGCTGAAAAAGTAGTAGCTACAGCGGATATCGTCATTTTAGATTGGATGCTTGTTGATCATGATTCAAGGTATAGTAAGGCTATTGTTAAGCAAATATTAAGTCAAGATATACAATCCGGAGGCAGACTAAGAACAATAGTCATTTACACAGGAGAGTCAAACCTTCATCAAATGCGAGATGAGCTATGGACTTACCTCGAAGACACTAGTTTAAAAAGAGATGCTGACTATACCATCAGTACAGAACATTTAAATATAGTCTTTTATAACAAAGATATAGCTTTGAATGCTCTTAGACCTGTTTCTGAAAAACAATTACCTCAAAAAGCTTTGGGAGAATTTGCTGTTCTTGTTGATGGGTTGGTTCCCGCTTTTGCGATGAAAGCCGCAACTACCGTTAGACAAAATACTGGGGCACTGTTAGCGAGGTTTGATTCTAATTTGGATGCCGGATACCTAGCTCATCGTTCACTGCTACCAAATCCGGAGGACTCTGAAGTATTAATGCTTGAGAATTATGCCTCGTACTTGAGAAATATTTTGGCTTTAGCTCAAGTTGACCGACAAACTCTTGGGTATCAGAAAGTTAAGGATTGGGTTGAAGATAAATACTCTTCTTGTCACAAGAAAGCTAAGATTAGTGGTGATAATGATGAAGAAATAACCTTTAGTAAAACAAATTTTTTAGAGTCATTCGAGCACGGATTTACAGTAAGCAAAAGCGGTTTGTTTAAAGCGATTCAGAGCCAGACCAGTAACTCTAGAGCTAAATTGATTGTGAAAAGTATATCCAACCTTGAAAATATTGTTGGTGCGTTTGGTTTAGAAGAAGGTGCAACTCGGTTGTCATCTCAAGCTTTATCTGCTTTAACTGCGTTTCGACGCACATATAAAGATAAGAGAGTAGGCTTTCCCTACTTGACGCAAGGTACTTTGATTAAATCTGTAGATCGAGAACAGTACTTTCTATGTGTTATGCCTAAATGTGATACTGCTAGGGTTAGGAACAAGCGGAATTTTTTGTTTGCTAAATTGACTATAAACAACGGTGAATATGATCTAATAGCTCCTGATATATCTCAGGAAGAATCATACGTTCATCTGAAAACCAATTTAAAGTTTTATCAACTAGAAGATATAGAATTTGATGCTAAAGGCTTAGCTAAAGTTGAAGCCTCCGAAGATGATGGCTCGGTCATATTTGAATCCGTGCAAGGCGAAAAATATTATTGGATTGGTGACTTAGAAGACTTAGACATACAAAATAAAGTGTCTTGTATAGTTGGTGACTTCAACCGAATTGGTGTAGATGAAGTAGAATGGGTCAGAAGGCGAAAATCTAGGCAAAATTAGTGCAAGTTATGTAAAGAAAGCGGCTATAAGCCGCTTTCTTTATCTTCAATCTTTGCTAATAAGTTCTTTGTGAGATCTTGACGGCCTTTGCCACTATGTAGCTTTCTGTGGCAGTTTGGACAAACGCCAGCACAGTTTTCTGGTTTGTCTTCTCCGTTATCTACCAGCCTAATTAAGTGGTGAACTTCTAAGAAGGGCTTACCTTCATCCGTTTCAAAAGGGGCTGGTTCGTTACAGCATTCACAGGTACCATTTGCACGTCTAAGAACCCAGGCTTTAACTTTTGCATCTCTTGTATATGTAGTGGTTTGGGTTATCGACGTAGAAGGCCGAGCATTTCCTTCCGGCTTTTCCATGCTTTTACTCTCACTAGTATCACGCACTTCAGCTTCAAAGACTGCTTTGCCCTCAAAGGGGGTGTTCTCTATGTCCGCGATAAGTTGTTCAATAAGCTTAACCTGCTGAGCGGTGATATTACGCTTAGGTTTTAAGCCCGTAACCCAAGTGCGATCTAGAAGTTCGAAAACATAAGAGATGTTTTGCATTCGAAACTCATATGCTTTTGCACCTCTATTGTATTTTTGGCTGAGGTCTCTGTAGATTTGTGCTTTGTTGAACTTAATGCCAGCCCGTTCATTAGTAAGCATCTGCAAGTACCCACTGACAGAGTCTTTCATTTCTTCATCTGACCACAGGGAGTTATTGGAGTTCTTCTCCACCTATTTCTTCTCCAGCGTCACAGCTACGCGGCCAATTACTTTTATATCTTCGTCTGATACTTCAACCGTCGAGTTACCAAATACGATTGCTAATTTGTTGGGTAATCGTTGAATATGGTTGATAGACATACGCCCATTCATATCAATCAAATACTCGCCACTCACTGCATCGTTCTGTTTTTTATCTACCAGAAAGCGGCCGTCGTTTGTCTCGATTTCAATGACGTTGCTCACTTCTAAATCCCAAGAGTTAAATATGCGTTGTGCATATGGAATTTCTCCAGTTGGCACAATTTGACCGTTTGTGAGGCAGAAGCTCTTAATCGCTACGACGGCTAGCTGAGGGTTCTGTAACTCTGGACTAGATGAAGTCACCTCTGCTTCAGGCGCTTTTTGATTACCCCAAAAAGAGTGGTGTAGTTCGGTCTCAGGATAGTCGTTGGGAAGAATCAGCTCTTTAACCGGGATGCCCGTACGTAAATGAGTTCTTACAACCAGTTCGTGTGAGTTTCTGTTGTGTGAGTTCCAAGTGCTAAAAGTGGTTTTAGGTACACCATATATCTTCGCCAGTTCTCCAAGAGAATTTACGCCATTGATTTCTTTTAGTTTGTCAGTGAATGCCTCGCCTTTGATGTAATCAAAAATAGCCAATTCTGCACTCATAATCGTTCACCATTATGTGATTGATTTCAATTCTGTACGAAAATGCGTTGACCGTACGAAAAATCGGATCAATACTAAGCTTGTTTTCGGATGTTTCGCCGACCAAAGCAAGAGACAACCGAAGAAGATAGACATAAATACAAGGATATCACCATGTTAACGTACAAGATACCTCCACTAAGTCCATATGTGACTTACGAAGAATACTCACGCCTTACTGGTTTACCTATGGGGACCATCAAACAATACGTGACTGAAGGTCGCGTCATCATCAAGCCAAAAGACAAACGCCGCGATAAACCACTGATTAACATGGTTGCCATGCATGAAATGGCGGCTCGTGAAGCCATTGCAGCGTTGGGTTAAGTCATGAGCTTTTCCTTTCTTATTCCAACCAAAACGCACAGTCCAATATGGCTAAATGTGTTCGCGTTGGTTGTCATTCTCGTACCGCCTTTCATGTAAGAGTGTGGAGCATGGACGCAAATATCGCTATGTGCGGATTCCGCGAACGCAAACAGCAATCTTTTAACGCTGCATGCTGCGACTTCGCTATCAATCATAATATGGAAAAGCTGGCTCCACGCATCGGCCTAACTGGGAGAATGCTGCGTAACAAGCTAAATCCAGAACAGCCTCACAAACTGGACCCAGTGGATTTGGCATTGCTGAGTAAAGAATCCGGCGATTACACCATTGTGAACACACTCTTTGCTGACCTAGGTGTCGTGACGGTTCAGTTACCTCAAGACGGCGAAGAGAAGAACCTTTTAGAGCGCACGTTACTTAACAACCAATATTCAGGTGAGCTGTCTAGCGATGCAATGCACATGTGCAGCGCAGACCGTTTACCTCGCAGTCAAAAGCGCAAAACCATTGCCAAAGTTCAAGCGGCCATCGGCAACTTGGTTTTGTTCGTCAACGATTTAGAAAACCGCACCACTGGCTTTCAGCCACTCATGCAAATGGGCACAGATTTCCTAGCCAACGGTGCGCCACTTCCAGGCTTAGCCTAAGGAGAACCAATGAGTCAGCTAGCTATTCAACAAGAACACCAAAAGCAAATACCCAATGCCAGCGAGAGCATTGCCGCTTGTAAAGCCTTGTTCAATGGTTCCGCGACACGCGGCAAGTTGAAAAAATTGTGGGACGCTATGCCACCACGTTTTCGCGGTATGGTTTTAGTCGCCGGTGATCTGAAAGCATCGGAGCATGTGCGAGAGTTTGAAAGCTTTAATGATTTGGAGCTTCAAAAAATCCGTAACGGCATGCAACAGATTAAAGAAATCGCGACGTTGTTCGATCGCAATCTTGGTGACGTTCGACGCCTCAAGCATTACCAACTCAGTAGTACGCATTAATTCTCCAAGCCTTTGCCCCTGTAACAGGGGGCTTTTTTTCGTCTTAGCGTAGGAGCATAAAAGATGAATCTAAATGAAGTTGCAAACAAACTCGCTATCCAAACAACCATCAATAGTCTGTTCGCTTTGGCGTTGGATAGCTCAGGCGTCATCAGTATTCGTATCGAGTACTCATCAAAAATGAGCCTTCTCAACGTGATTGTGTTCGACGAAAACACAACGAATCACGCTCACAACGTTGTGTTGGTTGATAAAGAGCGTGCGCTTGAAGAGCTACTGAACATTGAAGATTACCTGATTGAACGCATTGCTGTTCGCCGTGATCAAATTGAATCGGAGGATGCAGCATGAGGAATAATTCGAGTGAAGCCAACCAGTTAATTAAAATGTTGAAAGACCGATTGGAAGAGTGTTGTGACTGCATCGAAGCTGGCTATGAGATTACGCGTTCTGCTGGATACACGACTATCGATGCAGAGTTAACGGTGGAAGGCGGGCGCTCTTTTATTGATGAGGCAAGTCGCTACTTAGAAGAACAGGAGTACGAGTCATGCAATACGCCGCAATAATGCTTTGTCCAGCTGGCGGTGTTATCCGTCATGAAGACACTCAAGAAGTTGCCAATGTAACGGTTGGCGACTTCGACTCGCTAGACCAAGCGATCGAACAAGCGTGTGTATCCCTCAGTTGCATTCATTTAACCAAAGGCGTTTTGAGAAAAGGCAATGGGAAAGGCGGCTTTATGTTGGTAACGACCCAAGAACTGGAGGCGGTATGAAAAATAAAAGGATCACTTCAGTTAGTGTCGGTGATGATGTCATTCAAATTTTGGAAGGACGAACAAAGACATATGAAAAGTGTGCTATTGCATATTTTGCTGGGCCGGAAGGATGGGGCATAACTATGACTATTCGACTCGAAGAGGTCGAAGTTTTTCTGAAGTCTCCTGATACACAGACACTATTCGTTAAGTTTTCGAAAGAAAAATTAGGGATAGAGCATGAATCAGTCTGACCTTCTCTATATCGGTGGGGCAGTGATGCCCCTGGACCGAATCAAAAATAATGACGCCAGCTATAATGCTGGTTTTTTAGGTTCCAAAATTTACTCAGACCAAGAACAAGCGCTTCTGGATAGCAGAATGGTCAAAAAAATAGCGATATATGACCGCGTTCCCAATCGAAAGTCTAAGCGTGAGCGAGATCTTCAAGAGCGAACTGACTTCTATAAATCTGTAAATTACCTCTCGGAACACGACCGCGAAGCGGCGGCGAGAACCGCCGAAGAGTATAGGCTAGTCAAAGGGCGCAAAAGTCCGACAGAGAAATTTCGCCACAGAAAAGACAAGCAAATTAAGCAGTTGATGAGTCTGAGCAAGTCTCTACGCCCTAAAAGTATCATCAGCAATGCCGACGCCAACTTTAGCCATGATGCTTTGTATGAAACGAACGAGCGCTCCAAACCTGCCATTCTCAATCAGAATGGAAAACGAGGACAAGGCGAACCTAAAAAGATTCCTATTTCAATGCAGCTAATGCACCGGTCTTGGAATGAAACTTATAAGTTTCAGGCGGTAACCGAAACGCCATCTAGTGCTGCGCCTTCGGAAAATAGTGGTAAGAGGTTCTCGGAAAAGCTGACGTCCCGTTCAGTTTCTAGAATCTTTGAGGCAGGGGCTTACACCGCAGCTTGCCATGGTGGTTTCTCTACTTTTCTCACACTGACTTTCACCAAGGCACAACGAATGGCCATATTCGGTGGAATGTTGGATGGAAGTGAGTGTGTCAGCATGGGGGCGCATCATCCAATAATCTATAAGCGCAACATGGTGACAGTACATCCTAAGCGTGGTGAAAAGAAAGTTGACCAACCAATCACGGATATTGGTGGAGAATACTGGCTGTTTCCAACCTTAGATAGTAAGCGTGTTAAAGCTATGAACCAGGGCAGTGTCATAGCCGGGCCGTATTGCGATCTTAAACAAAAGCCCAAGCAAGAGTTCTCGATGGAAAAAACCTTAGAGACAACGATAGGTAAAGAAGTCTCTCGTTTTCTTGATGGCGCAAAGAAAATGTATCAACGCGGCTGGGTTGCGGATCATACCATCCAAGTTGACAAAGATAGTGGACGAAAGTATTGCAGCTTATCCCAGGAGAAAGTTGCTAAACATGCTCAACCCAGCGATATTGGCCCGACTAACTTGCCTGCTGATTTCCATTACATATGGGTAGCCGAGTGTCCAGCCAATGAAGATGGAGAGCCTAATCCACACGTTCATATTTTGCTACGTTGGACAGTACCAGAGCATCTCTTTAGTCCTTGGGCTAAGCGACTTGAAAAGATATGGGGGCACGGGTTTGCGAAATTAGAGCGAATCAAAAAGCCAAAAGCCGCCGGTTCTTACATTATCAAAGCAGTCGGTTATGCCGCTAAAGGTGAAAATGCTGACCAAGGGCTAATCAAGGGAAATCGATACAATATCGCGAAGTGCTCAAGAGCTCCTGCCTGGGAAACTCTTGCTTCGTTTGAAGCTGGCAATATGACCGCAATAATTAAGGAGTTGGGATACAAACTTGAGCAATGGAAAAAGCCAATCAAGCGGCAAATCCGTAAGCTACGAAATGCCAAAGAGCAAACCATCAAGGCCAAAGCGATCGCCAAAAAGCAGCAGAAATCTGAGGAATATCAGAACAAGCTTTATCAGAGAATCATCCGTTTGGAAAAGCAGGCCGAAAAGCTGAGTCAGAACTTGCATAGCAGGGGAGTGCACGTGAATACGAGCAATCGCTTCTGCATTACGTTTGAAGGAGAACTGGCTAAGGATAAAGTAGACAAGTTTATGGTTTGGGCTGCTGGTGCAAGAGGGTGGTCATTGAATTGTAGAGATCTGGACCTGAGCGATATAAAACAAGACGCGAGCCACTTCTATCAATCTGAATATCAGCGATTTAAAGAGAATCAGTCCTATTGGCAATCACTATTACATGAACCTGTACCACATATGGAAGTTGATGAAAGTGAGCTTTCTTATTGGTATAGCATTACGGCAGATTATCTCGAAGGGCGGCTTTTTCCAATATTGACTTAGTCCAGTTTGTGTCGTCATAAGAACTTAAAGGTTAGAGTAGTGAACCGCTATTTCTTAAAGTTGATTTAAAGTGCTATTTCTTGCATAAAAATCTGAGCTGTAGGCCACATAAAGGCTATTGATTATTTGCTCGTCAGTTATGTGAATGTTATCCAACGGCTTTGTTTGTTCGAGGGATACGAGTATGAAGCATAATTTGAGTATAGTTGGACGAAAAACGAATCGTCCTAGTAATCCAACTGCAGCTGAGTTGGCCTTAGATCGTTTTGATGCGTTAGTCGACGATTTCTATAGCAAGTATCGTGTGGCTCCACCTGCGGGTGAAACTGAACAGCAAAGAGCAAAACGATTGCAGTTTGAAGCACAAGACTTGAGGTTTTTGAAAAAAATGAGGATTGAACTCATTGCTCATGCTCGAGTTGAAGATATGCAATCTAAGTTGCAATCATACTCCGCAGAAAACTTAAAAAAAAATGCGAAAGAGTTGTTCGTTGAAAAGCATCATCCGACGACGAAACTAGCTAATAACCTAACCGCTGCAGGAGAGCCTAAACCAACTAAAAACCATGAGCCTCACCATATCATTCCTGGCTCGGGAAGGTTTAGAAAAGCAGAAATGAGAGCCGCAAGATTAAATTTGCACATGCATAAAATTGGCATTAATGCGCCCGTAAATGGTGTTTGGTTAACAAATTATGCAAAACATACGGACTTTAACTGGGAAGCACCTAAGTCTCCGGCTCACCGTTCGATCCATACATTTAATTATGAAACTTGGATTAGTTCCAAATTTTCGAAGGGTATTCCGAGTAAACAGCACTTTGAGGCTAACTTACTTCGGGTCAAAATGGAGTTAAAGAGTGGCACCTACCCTAAAGAGGTCTTGGAAGCTAAGAATGAAGTTTGGAAAGGATGATGACGGTTTATAAAATTACAGATGATTTAACTAAGTTTCAGTCGGTATGTTCTGGCCCAGATGAAATAGCTACCCAGTTGGGGGATTTCGCCTATTTTGAGAGAATCTTATTGCAGGCTGTTGAAAATAAATCTCTGAAAGATATTTGGAAGCCTGCGGAGGTCGAGTTTGAAGATGTATTAACCGATAACTCTGTATTGCCTGATATTAGCTTATGGTTACGAACATATCTTGTTTTATCTCCGAGGGCATATGAAGCTCTAAATAGTTGCTTATCTGAAAGCGGGGATTTTTTACCTGTCAACTATCAAGATGAACAATGGTATTTATATACATCGCTGACTTTTGGAAAAGAAGATAGACAAAAGTGTGTAGAGAGGATCTCATATGGAAGCCCTGATGGGTTAGAGGTTCTTGCATTCATTGATGATGATGTGAAAGATAAAGTGATCTTTAAATCAAGATTAGAAGGGGCTAGCAACTTATATTGTACAGAGAGGCTCAAGGCTATGTGTGAACAAAACCAGCTTAATGGGCTCGTATTCTCTTCTAATCTGACAGATCCATTTAGTTAACGAATGACTTGATTTTAAACAGCCCTTCCGCAAAGAAAGCAGAGCGAGAGCTCTGCTTATATTTAATATTAGAAACCTAGGGTTTAATTCTCGGAGTTCTGTCAATAATTGTAAGGAGTATCACGAGGTACCGGTAAGCGATCAGCTAACCAGAATTTTAGCCCCTGTGAATAGTCGGGCGAATAATCCGCCGAATATTGATGAACCGGCACTGGCAGCACTGTTAAAAGGCAGCAGTTTACGCATTGATAATGAGACTAGTATCCAAATCCGCGCAGCGGAGATCTATGAGTACCGCAACGCTCGTCCAGCTCAGCTGGTTGAAGTTACCCGCACACCTGCAGAAAACAATAGCTGGATGAATTTTGAAGATTGGGACCAGGCATTAGTCCAACCAGAACAGCAAGAGTATCAACAACCAGACCCGTTATTCTTCCCAGAGATGGAAGATGATTGGCCGTTGATGTGATACTTAAGGATTAGTTCCAGTAGATGTTGAGTTATCTTGTACGAGTAGGTCACATCGCTGGAGACATCTTTCAGCGGTACTAATAGAATCTTGCGCACTTTCTAGATCAGGAGCATCAGAAAGTTCATAATCAGCTACTTGTCTTCGATCTCGTTCTTGTTTCAGCATATAAGCGAGCCCTTTTAAAGAGTTAAAGGGAAGGCTTTCATCATTTGCTGCATCTGTTTGAAGATAGTGTATTAGTGAACCGTGATAGCCTTTATTGGGATACAATATTTGTTCGTGATCCAGAATAGATAGCACTTTATGGTACATACCGTAGTAACAGCGACTTATGCATGAGCGTATATTAATTTCGTTTTGCTCTAACGCCATAAGTTCCTTGGCTTGCTCAAAAAAGTCTTCTGCTTTAACCGGCATATGCTTCTCTCATTTTGATCATTGTTCCTCGCACTGACTCAAATCTAGCGACTAAAGGTAACGTATCCAAATTGGCTTCAATGATTTTTTCACCTAAATCCCAGTTTAAATCCGCAGTTAGAACCTCTTGAGATTCAATCTCAACAAAATAAACAAGACTGATGTAATCCCCCTCATGCGAAATAGACATGCGGCATTTATTAAGAATTAGGTGTGGATTCTGCTCGACTATTTGCGCTGCAAACTCACTTACGCTACCAAAGGTTTCTAGTGGAATCTGAAGTGTATTATGACCATGGTCCATGATTTCTTTCATACATAATAACCTGTTATACATACCTTCGTACGCCTCAATGAAATTACATTTCTTAAGAACGTCGAATAGAGTCGAACAGATATGATAATTTGGTAAGCAATCGACGATTAACTCGTAGGCATAAATCAAGCCTGATTGCTCCACATTATCAACAGTATCTAACGCTAAACTCAGCAGTGTTTTAGGAAAACCATTAATAGCTAAGGTCGTAAGGGAGTTGTTGAATGTTGCTGGGTGTTCAAAAACCTCCAAGCACTCTAAGCAGAGAGATTTGGCTTTTTCTTTATCGCCAGATGCAGTGTAGATTAAAGCAAGAATAGAAAGAGATTGCTCATACGAGGGCAATTCTTTTGCTGCTTTTACAAAACGAGCTTTTGCCATTTCGTTCAATGGGGTGTCAGTAGTAATGTATTCTAATACATCAGCCAACAAGCCGTTCGCTTTGGTCTCTGCTGCAATATGCAAATTTAGCCACCTAGTACATTGAAATATATAAGGTCAGAGAAACTGACAAGATGAATGGATTTATCTTGTCGTGTTTTTAACCGATTTGAGTGCGCCAATACTACTAGAGCCTATTAACATGAGCAACAAGTACGATGTCAAATTATGCCCTATGTCGACAATACTCAGCCGTTATCAGCTACTATCGAACTCTTAAGCGTCTAGCAAGTATAGACTATTCTCGAGTTAGTCAATCAGTCACGAAATTTTAGATTTGCGTCCATATATTAGGTAGTTGCAGCCTGCTCAGATTGTCCCAGACATGGCTAAACAAAATTCGTAATGAGTGAATCATGCCCAAAAATCACTGTAGAATCCTGTATGTATATACAGTATATTTCAATGGTAATTAGTAAGGGTGTTGATATGTCGAATGAAAATCAAAACGATATCATGTTGTCTGCTTTAGAAATCGTCATTGATGGTGTAGCAAATAGTGAGGCGACAGAGCGAACTCGAGCGGCAGGTGCATACATAGCAGGCTTAATACTGGCGGATGCGAAAGGGCAGTTGGACTCCAAAAAACAAAAAGCCATCTTGAGTATTATCGAGATGGCTTGCGAAACGGAGAGTACTGCTTTTATGTCGAAGTAATTTATAACATAGATAGTTGGTGTTTGAGCTGTTGCCGTGCCTCTGGCGGCAACGCCTTACACAAGTTGAATGCCAGTTGGCTTGTCGTTTTTGCCGATGGGCTCAACGTATGGCTATAAGACAAATTCATCACAAAGGTATGTCCACATTCCGGGTCACTGCAGCTGCAATACAAATCTGAATGACTGTTGGTTAAGCGGTTGGATTTTTGGATACGGCTTTTGCTTCCACACTCCGGGCACAACACTCTCATATAAAACACCTGGCTTATTGACTGACTTAATAATCATACGTCAAAAGGCTGTGTTTTTATACAGTTTTTGGGGCGGGTTTAGGCCGTATCTCCATGTATTAAATTGAAGTTAAGGCGCAAGTGCTTAGGTACCTCGGGGTCTGAATTCACCTCATCCATAATCAGCTCACACACAGGGATGATCTCATCCTTGGCGTATTCACTGCCTATCTTCGTTGGGTCACCTAAACTGGTGGTACCCTGTGGAATAATGCCTGCTTTACCGACTGGGAAGCGGTGGCCGACGAGAATGTCCTGCGCGGTAATATTTTTGATGCGCTCAAATTCATCTTTAGTGGCGATATCACCAACCGGAATCAGTTGAATCCCTTTCTCTTTGCCGTTCGGAATATTCACAAACATACTGCGGAAGTTACCCACGCCTTTAGAACTGGCGATCTTCTGCTTCAACATTTCTTCATCTTCTTCACTAAGGTTTGGGTCAGTGGCGTAGAAGATAAAGCCCATGTGTGCGCCGTTCTTATAGTAGCGACGGCGGAACAAAGTCGCGTCTTTATTCAACAAGCTGCTTTGAATGCTACCAAGATAATCCGCCAAACCGTAGATTTGCTGCTGCGGATCGTACTGAGGCAAGAAAATAACATCTTCCTTTTTATATTCGCGTTGCTGGTTGTCGCGTTCCAGAATGACGAAATTGCCGTTTTTGCGCCTGCGAAGGTACATGCCAGGTAATGGATGCAAACGAACCACACGTTTGAAACCATCGCGGATTTTAAGAAATGCAGCATCGCCAAAGGTGAAGTAATCACGGCAAAAGGCTTGGATGTGTCGGCGGCGGGTCGCACCTCCATTTAGGAAGCGTCCGGCTACGTAGTTTGCCCGAGCAATCAACAATGAACCATGATAGGCGTTGGCCCGAGCGATATCGGCTAAGCCACTGCGTGAAATAGGAGGCTCCCAATAGTCGTCACCATTGTTGTAAAACAAATCTGAATAGGTGGTCATCCAACTGTTTGAGTCGATGGACTCTGGTGAGGAGTCGATGTGATAGACCGACTCTGGCGCGTGTTCTTCTTGTTTGACTAAAGTGTTCATTTGCTCGGTCATGCTGCAGTGGCCCAGGTTGATTTAGTTGGTGTTAAGTGATCTAACGGCTCGTTGATGATGGCGTGAGAGATTGCCCAGAATGCATCGGCGTGTCCGGTCGTTTCACTGCGTTCTGCTTTAAAGGTCATGGCGTTACCGCTGGCCGTTGGGACGCGCTTAATCGCCATAAACGCCATGGCAATGTCTTTGTGATCGGCATCAAACTGCAGGCGTTTGGCTTCTACGACGTCAATCATCTTCATTACCAAGCGGTTTTTGTTTTCGTTGCTGTAGTGGATGGCGTGAGCTTCACGTGGGTATTTCTTCGAAATTAAGTCCCAAACACCGCCACCAATACCAGTGGTGTCGACGCCGATGTAAGTTACTTTGTAGCGCTGAAAGACTTTATCTATTTCCGCTACGTGATATTGGAAATTCAGCCCTTTCCAATAGTGCTTTTCTAAAACACGGAAACGTTCACCCGCGACGACAGGCGGAGCGACAACCACCAAACAGGCGTTGTCTCGGGTTCGGCTTGGGTCGTAACCCAACCAAACTTCCCGAGTGGCAAAAGGGCGTTTGTTATTTGGTTTGAAGTCTTGCCAGTGAGCGGCATCCACCATGCCTTTTTCAAGGTCAGAGAATTTGAAGACAGACAACGAGCCATCGACAAACACACACATAAACAGGTTTTTAAAATCATCATCGCTGTATTCTTCGCGCAGTTCGTCAATGTCGAATAGGTCACAACCACCATTCGCGGCATCTTCAATAGTGACAACATAACGCCACTGTTTGTCTGGGCAGAGTCGGCCACCGTCTCGGAATTCATTAAAGGTCGGGAATTCGACGTGGGCGCGAGAGTCTTTACCTTTGCGCCACTGGTCACCAGTCCAGAATGGGTAAGCCTGGTGCATTTTAGAAGACGGCGTAGAAAAGTAGGTTTTGCGCCATTTTTTATGCGTTGCCATAGCCGAAGCCAGTTTGTTCAGCTCATCGAACTTAGGGATCCAGAAATATTCATCGACATACACATGGCCGTGGTAACTCTGCGCGGTCTTGCTGTTCGTGGACAAAAAGCGCAGTTCGGCACCATTGGAGAGAATGATAGGGTTGCCGGTTAACTCGATATCTAAAAACTCTTTCGCAATCGCAATGATGTAGCTGCGGAAAACTTCAGCCTGTGCGCGTGATGCAGAAAGAAAGATTTGGTTATCACCAGTCAGAATCGCATCTTCTAAGGCTTCACCACTGAAATAGTAGGTAGCACCAATCTGGCGAGACTTGAGAATATTACGAATACGCTGTTTGATGTTGTTACGCATCGTGTGCTGGTATTTGAACAGCGATTCGTGCCAGCCTTTAAAGTCATCTTCTGTTAGGTGCTCAATGCTGTTCTTCTTACGGCTCCTTTTACGGTTGCCGTTACTGCTGCTTTGCTTTGATGAGTCACCATCACTCTTTGGTGAGCTACCTTGCGAAAGGTGTCGCTCTACTTTGGCTTTTGCATCAGCGTGAGCTTTTAACAGCTTAACGTGGTGATCGATTAGCTTGTCCATTTCCTTGAGCTGCTGATCGGTTTTCTCATCCTTATCTATCAGCACCGCTAAACGGCGGTTAATCATCTGCTCTACAGACAATTCATCCAACAACAACGCCCAGCCGAATTTCTCCGCCCAGGTATAAAGGATGCGCTCACTATTGAGGTTCAGTTGCGCTGCAATTTCTTTCGGAGGAACACCGCGCAAATAGAGCTTTTTCGCGGCTTCTCTTATTTCATCTGAATATGCCATAGCTGCATCATACGCGCCGAAAACTTACAGATGACCTAGATAAGTTCCTGAAAATTCTAGTTTTGGCAAAATCCGAATTGGTAGGAATTGAAGTGGCTGAAAGCCGTTATTCAAAGGCGTATTGTTTGCTCACACCGATATGTGAATGACAAGTTTGAGTACCAAAATGCCAAAGATTAGTGACTGGAAAATCATTGCTACTGAGGGGCCAACCGTAGACGGGCGCAAAATTACCCGTGATTGGATTGAGCAAATGGCGGCAAGCTATGACCCAAAAGAGTACACCGCGCTAATCTGGCCAGAGCACCGTCGATTTTATGGTTACGGTGATAACTGGGGCAAAGTTATTGAGCTCAAAGCGGAGGAAGAAAGCGGCAAAATGCGTCTGTTCGCGAAGTTAGAGCCGAACGACTTCATGCTCGAAGCCAACCGAAAAAAGCAAAAGCTATTCACATCCATCGAACCAAATCCTGATTACAAGGGCGAAGGACGTTGCTATTTAATGGGCCTAGCTGCGACTGACTCCCCAGCCTCCACGGGTACTTCGCTCCTTCAATTTTCTCGTCAATCTGGCGAAACCACCGAGATGAAAGCAAGCCATTTAGAAGAGGTGGACTTCTCCGATTGCTTTACACGCAAAGACCGATTTTTTGCGGCATTCAATGAATTTTTCTCTTCTGGCGATGAAGTGCCAGAAACTCCATCACAAGTAGAGGACACCGACGTGACCGAAGCGCAACTTAAAGCAGCACTGCAAGAGCAGTTTTCTACATTCAAAGGCGAGTTCAAGCAAGAACTGAAAGAAGAGTTCAACTTGCAAGACGAAACAGAAACGCCAGAGCCAGAAGAGAAGGGAACAAGCGTTGATCTGTTCTCTGCCACTCTGGACGAAAAACTAAAACCGTTAATCGAGAAAGTGAACGGTCTCGAAAACCAATTCGCTGAACTTTCAAAAGAAGTTCCGGGTCAAGAACCAGATGGTTCTGGCGCTGACGATAAATTCTCAGCTAAGGAGATGTTTTAATGCTGAACGCAATTTCAACTCAATACCTGCAAGAGTTTTCTGCAACTATGTTGACAAGTGCAGGCGCGTCAGCAGGTCAAACGATGTTTAACCTTACGCCGCCAATGGAAACTAAGCTGCGTCAGGCAATTATGCAGTCAGATGCCTTCTTGGGCATGATCGCGATGCTGCCTGTACAGCAAATCAAAGGTCAGGTTGTTGATGTTGGTAACGATGGTCTATCAACAGGCCGCGGCAACAATGAGCGCTTTAGCGTAGAAGTAGGCCAAAGTGGTAACACCTACGAGTTGGTTAAAACTGATTCTGGTGCGCACATTCTTTGGGAAACCATGACTCAATGGGCGAACTCAGGTTCTAAAAATGAATGGTTGAAGATGATGCAAAATGCCATCTCGCGCCGTTTTGCTCTCGATATTCTACGTGTTGGCTTCAATGGTACATCGGCTGCAACGGTAACAGACCCAGTCGCAAATCCACTTGGTCAGGATGTCAACAAAGGTTGGCTGACTATCGCGAAAGAGAAGAAAGCGAGCCAAGTCCTTGCTTCTGCCCAACTCGACTCATCAGGTGCAACCGCGGATTCTTACAAAAACCTAGATTCGTTGGTTCAAGACCTGATCAATACCACGATTGCGCCAGAGCACCGCCAAGACCCTGATCTTGTGGTTCTCGTCGGTTCAAACTTGGTCGCAGCAGAGCAGCACCGTTTACTGGAAGCGGCAAACACGCCTACCGAGCACAAAGCTGCTCAACAACTGGCAAAAACCATTGCAGGTAAGAAAGCCTATCAAGCGCCGTTCTTCCCAGTCGATCAGGTTTGGGTAACCAACACCAAAAACCTGCAAGTACTCACGCAGGAAGGCACGCAGTGGCGTAAGCAAAAGAATGATGAAGACACGCTTCGCTTCAAACAAAACCATATCCGTATGGAAGGTTACGCCATCGGTAACCTGAACAAGTTCGCTGCGATTGAAGCGGTGACCGTTGTTGAGCCTGCTGCTTAAGGAGTAATGCATGGTTAGCCCATTAGCAAAACAGCGTCGAAAGCTCATTGAACAGCAAGCTAACCAGTCTGTACCGGAAGTCATTTCCGGTGCAGATACCGACAGCCTGCACATCAAGCTGATTGAGTTTGAAGAAGACCGCAAGTATTTGCGCTCATTTAACGCCATCGCTGATCGAATTAAGCACAAGCGTGAAGTGCTGGTACCGAAATACAAGCCGTATGTTCAGGCTTATTTAGAAAGTGGCGAAGCGTTCGAAAACCCAATTTTTACCAACATGGTGGTTTGGCTATTCGACATTAAAGAGCTGGATGCCGCGATTGAGTGGTGCATGAAAGCCATTGAGCTAGATTTGCCTACGCCAGAAAACTTCCGCCGTGACTGGCCGACGTTCTGTGCTGACGAAGTGTTGGCATGGGCGGAGAAAGAATCTGAACGTGGTCATTCCATTGAGCCTTACTTCTCCCAGGTGTTCGATAAGGTCGAGAAAGAGTGGCGCTTGCACGAGAAGGTTCACGCTAAGTGGTACAAGTTCGCGGGTTTATACCTGATCCGAAATGAAGAAGGCCAGCCGCAAGCCACAGCTGTTGGCAACGTAGAAACATTAGAAAAAGCATTGGCTCTGCTTCAACACGCGCACGATAAGAACAGCAAAGTGGGGGTGGGTACCCAAATCAAGAAGATTGAAGCCCGTATTCGCGCCATTAACGAAGGCAAGAATCTGTAAAGACTCCTACGCCACCGCGCCTCGGCTGGTGAGGTAAGAGAAGCTAACCGGCTAACTCGATACCGTCGACCCAGTGGCTAGAGGCGCCCTAATTTAACTAATCAAGGGACCGTTATGAGCTTTGGCGGAAATGTTAACAGTGCAGTCGATATCGCCATACCAGGTGAAGGATGGCCGGATTTATCTACGGCTGAATTTCGCAGTTTACGCCGTGTTCCCCATACGTTTGATAACGACTCTTTGAACTACGCGGTGGCCATCGCCGCGCTGAATATTCAAGAACGATTAGAAAGCCTGATCGTAGATGGCGAAAAACCAGTGCTGAGCAGCCCGAAAATCATGCTCTACAAGCGTGCGGTTTATGGTCGGGCTCACGCCGAACTGATGAAAGAGTTTGCGACTCAAGACCGCCGCAAAGAAGGTGAAAGCGTGGCAACGGATGAACCGGAACAAGAGGCACGTTTTCTCGCCCAGAGTAACAAAGATGTGCGTGCGCTCCTTGGCCGCAGTGCAAATGGGATTGACTCGATATGAGCGAAACCACTTACAACAAAACCAAGCTGGAACACCTGACGGATTACATCGTCAGTCACCTGAATTCCAATGTGCTCGATAACAAAATTGATGCCTGGCAGGAAAACGGCTCCATCGTGCCAAACGGTGAAGACCGAGGGAACGGCGGTTATATCGCCTGTCACTGGAAGTACAACGCAGTGATCAGTATTGAAGAATTTCCGCACCGACTTTTGGACCCTCGCTGCTTACTTGCTCTGGTTGCCTGTTGGCTCAGCGATTACGACACCACGCGCAATGAAGATGAGTTAGGCGACCCAGACCTTTCGGTTGATGTGATCAGCAGTGAGGTAGCCGACGTTGCCATTGAATTGGAAATGATGGAGCCGATTGAGCTGATCCCTGACCCAGCGGGAATGATCACTTGGCGAGGGGAAACCTACCGAGTGCAGGCCGTTGAAATCTACACCGCAGAAGAAGCGGAGTTGGTGAATGAAGCCGCAAATTAAGGTCAATGAGCGCGATGTGCTCAACATGCAGGAAAAGCTGGCCATGCTGGCTCTGCCACCTAAAAAGCGAGTCTGGATACTGAAAACCCTTGGCCGTTGGGAAACGACCAATACCAGAAAGCGCATTCGTTCCCAAAAAGACGTTAACGGACGCGCTCTACAACCAAAGAAAGGAAAGAAGAAAGGCAAGGTTTTAAAGCGGATGGCAAAGGGCTTAACGCCTTATGTGAGAAACGCCAACCAGCTTGATTTGACTTGGAGTAATAAGTTAACCGCAAAAATCGCAGCAAGGCACCACCTTGGTCAAAAGCAAAAAATGACCAAGCGCCAAATGCAAAAGCGATGGGGCAAACCGGATTACTCAGCACCTTGTACCAAGGGGCAAGCGAGAAAGCTAAGAGAACTGGGTTACACGGTACCGAGAAAAAGCGGCAAAGGACGAAAGAAAGCCAGCTTACGTGAGTTGATGGTAACCATCACCCACGGACAAGCAGGACAGCTCATTCGAGAACTCTCTAATCAGCCAAATATCACCAGTTGGGATATTCCATTAGCAGAGCGTCAGATTCTCGGTAGTAAAGAACGTGAAGTGAACCGCCAGCTCATCAAGATATTTGAGCAGGCAAAACAGAGGAAATAACCAATGGCAACCGGAAAGGTAGAGGTTAACAATCTCAATTTGGCACAAGGCGGTATCCCTGAGATAGAACGTCACGTGCTTTTCATCGGGCGTACTGACAAGGCCGAACTGCAAGGCAAAGTGACCCGTATTAATAACATGACCAACCTTGACGAAGTTGTTGCCGATGATGCGCTTGGTCTGAACGTGAAAGCCGCCCAGCTTAACGGCAAACAAAACTGGACGGGTGCGATTGTTGGCTTAGATGCAGACGATACCTGGCAAGACGCTGTTGATCTGGCGAACCGGACTGACTCATTCGAAGGCATTGCTATTTGTGACCCAGTCACGGTCAAAACTCAGTTTGATGATATGCAGTCGAAAGCAACCGAGCTGACTAGCAAACTTGGTCGTTGGGTGTTCTTCCTCGCCGCTTGTGCGGGCATTGATTCAACCCCTGATACAGGCCAAACGTGGGCAGAGTACGAAACCGCCATGCTTGACCTGGTGAAAGATGTTTCTGCAAACCTCGTGACGCCCGTTCCTCAGCTTAACGGCAATAACGTAGGTGTACTCGCTGGTCGTTTATGTGATCGAAACGTCACGGTAGCAGACAGCCCGATGCGTGTCGCAACAGGTTCAGTCTTGAGTTTGGGAGACATGCCAACGGACAGCGCAGGGAAAGCATTAGAGATGAGTACCATCGCAACGCTAGCTGATGCACGTTACTCATTGCCGCAATGGTATGCCGATTTAGAAGGGGTGTACTGGTCGGATGCGACCACATTGGAAGCCAAAGGCGGCGATTATCAGTACCTCGAATACGTTCGCCCGGTGCACAAGCTTAATCGTCGTGTGCGTATCAAAGCGATCCGCCGTATTGCAGACCGCATTCTTAACTCAACGCCTGCAAGTATTGAGCTGAACCGCACTTACTTTCGCAAAGATATGCGTGACATGTCGAAAACGACAGAAGTCGGCGGTATTACCTTCCCTGGTGAAATCATGCCGCCAGAAGATGGGGACGTCACCATTCAGTGGGTAACCAAAACCAAAGTGTCTATCGGTTTGATGGTTCGCCCTCATAACTGCCCGAAACACATCGTGGTCAACATCGCGCTTGATCTTACTAACCCTACAGATTTGGAGGCGTAATCCATGAGAATTTCTGGCAAGAACATGCATTTCTCCTTAGGTGACTACAAGCTCAAAGCACAAAAAGTCACGTTATCGATTACCGATAATTCCGCCATCAATAAAACCTCGGGTGTGCCAGATGGTTACGTCGACGGCGATGTTGAGGCTAGTGGTGAAATGGAGCTGACCACGCAGCAATTTAACCTGCTAGGCAAAGCTGCGAAACAAGCCGGCTCTTGGCGAGGAATGCCTGATTTTGACGCGCTGTTCTACGGCAAGATTGATAAAGATGAGCTCAAAATTGAAGCCTTCGGATGTCGTATCAAAATCTCTGACCTACTTGATGCCGATTCGAATGGCGGTAGTGCATTAGTTCACAAGCTGCCGTTCGAGGTGACAAGCCCAGACTTTGTCAGCATCAACGGTGTGCCGTACCTACGTCCGGATGAAACCGAAGATTTGGTTCAATAACAAGGAGGCATGATGGCAGATGTTATCGACCATGCCTGCGGTATTGAAACCCAATTCACAGAAGTGGCGCTTGCCAACCAACTGGCAAGGGCTAAGCGAATTGAAGAACGGGAAAGCGCACATGAATGCGGCGAATGTGGCGACCCAATCCCAGAAAAACGCCGCCAAAAAGTACCAGGTTGCATCTACTGCACCCAGTGTCAAAGCGAATTGGAGCGAATGAACCGATGAATTTAGCAAAGCTCTTTGTTGAGAAAATCATGAAGCCAGTCCTTGACCACTTAGATATGGCATCCGGTGGTAAAGGCACAATGAACACTCAAGCGGCGATTAATCTGATCCTGATGATTATTGCCCATGAGTCTGGAAAGTTTACTTACTCAAAACAAGTACGTGGTCCTGCATTGGGCTTTACCCAAATGGAACCCGCCACCTTCAATTGGCTTGTTGAGTGGTTAGGTAAGAGTCGCCCTCACTTGTTGGATGCATTGTCGATGTTTGGCCCCGTTGAGCACTTAGACCCGCGTTACATGGTGATCTCGCCAGAGTTCGCAGTGGCCACCGCACGGCTCAATTTAATTCGGTTCCCAGAAGCGTTACCAGATGCTGATGACCTAGAAGGTTTGGCTCGGTACGCGAAGCAGTACTGGAACACGAGCGCAGGGAAAGCAACCGCAGGAGATTACCTGCAAGCATATCAATCGCTAATTGGAGAAGCAGCATGAGTTTCATAACTGGAATCGTTGGCAAGACATTGTTGGAAGTATTGAAAGGCCTGTTCTTTCAAATCAGTTGGTCAATCATCCTTGAACGCTTCGCCACACGTGTTGTGGTATGGGGCTTGGAAACCTTGAAAGGTCTTAGCACAAACGACGTTCTGCAAGAGACGGTTGACGACATCATCAATGCATTACAAGGCAAACGCTTAAAAGAAGTGCCACAGAAGGAATAGCGATGGATTCATCATGGATATCGGCGATTGTGGCAACGATAGCGCTGCTTATCGCCATCATCAATGTGGTTTTCGGCAGAACGGATAAAGGGCAGAACACCGCCCGAGATCATGATCGTCGTATCCATGCCAATGAGCTAGCCACTGAGCGACTGCGTGGTGATGTCGCTGAAAAGTACGCCACCAAGCACGAACTACGGGAAGCCGTAGATGATTTGAAAGATTCAATTAACGGACGGTTCGACCGTTTGGAAACCAAGCTAGATAAAGAGAGAGATGTAGCATGAGCAAGCAAATTGTACTAACGGTCGGTGATGCAGATATCACGTTCGTCCCAACAGAAGCAGATTACAACGACTACATGAACGCATTGGCACAGGGTGAAATCGTGAACTCTGCGCATAACTTTCTGATGAACACCGTTACAGAAGAAAGCAAAGAAGCCTTCCGTGAATTGACGAACGATAACCCAGGAGCAGCGATTCAGGTTGTGGGTGAAGTTCTCAAGGAATACACGCCGAAGCTACAGATCAAAGTAAAAAAATAGATGCCCTTGTTCGGGCTATGGACTCCAACGAGCTCGAACAAATGCTCACCTGGCGTCGTAAGTGGTTGCCGAGTGAGACAGACAGCGAAGAGAACCTTGCAAGGGCCATTTGGTTAGAGCGTCAGTATTGGGAAAACATGCAAGCTGCCACCGCTAACGGGGTTGCCAAGGCGTTTAGCTGATAAGGAACACGATGTTACCAGAAGCACTCAGATTTCAAGTTGGATTGATTGACCAGATTTCTAAACCTCTGGGTAATATTCAACGCAATTTGAATGATGTCACCAATACCTACCGTCAGGGTACTCATACCATGATGGCTGGCGCGGCAGGCATGGTGGGTGCTGGCTTTGCATTGCAACAAGCCTTAATGCCAGCAATTGAGATGGACAGGGCATTAGGTGAAGTGAAATCACTTGGTGTTGCCGATGACCAACTAAAAACCCTTACCCAAACCGCAATGAAGTTTTCGGTTGAATACGGTAAGTCGGCCACTGAATTTGTGGCGGCTTCGTATGATATCAAATCTGCTATGGGAGATATGACAGGCGATGAACTGGCGGGTGTCACAAGAAGCTCGGCTATTTTAGCCGCTGCGACTAAAGCAGATACAGCCACCATTACCAACTACATGGGCACCATGTACTCGGTTTTTAAAGACCAAGCCGATCGGATTGGTAAAGACAACTGGGCTGAACAAGTGGCAGGTATGACCGCAAAATCTGTCGAGAGGTTCAAAACCACGGGTCAAGGCATGTCGGATGCGTTTAAAGGTGTTGGCGCATTAGGTAAAACTCACGGCGTAGCCATTCAAGAGCAAATGGCCGTGCTTGGCCTACTACAAGGCTCTATGACTGGTAGTGAAGCGGGGACTCGTTACAAAGCTTTTATGAACGGTGTTGTCAAAGCACAAGACAAGCTTGGTATGTCGTTTACCGACAATAACGGAAAAATGCTGCCCATGTTCGACATTATGTCGAAACTACGCAACCAATTCGGTGATTTAGATTCACTGGAAATTGATCAGATTAAGCAAGCTTTCGGCTCGGATGAAGCCGTGCTGCTTATCACCGACTTGATAGGCAAAACGAATGAGCTGCAATCCAGCGTCAAAGACCTAAATGATGCTAGTAACTTAAATACGGCAATTAACATGGCCGGAGCGATGACCGACCAATGGGAACGACTCGAACAAGGCGTGTTTGCAGTTCGCACTGCTTTTGGTGCCGCGTTGTTGCCTTCTCTCTTGCCTGTGATTTCAAGCTTGGCTGATGGTGCGATAGAAATCATCGAATGGACAGAGATGTTCCCGAACCTGACCAAGTACATTGGTTTTGCTGCCATGGCGATTTTAGGTGCAGCAGCAGCAGGTGGTGCTTTTACCTTAATGATGGGTGTAGGTAAACAAGTCATGGCGACTTATATGCTCACCATGAAGATGTTTACAGGGGTGAACTTTTTACTAACTAAAGGAATGGCAGCGCTTCGCGTTGCAATGCTAGCGGTAAACATCGCAATGATGGCGAACCCAATAGGATTCATTGCTGGTGCTGTCGTTGCCGCAATCGCCGCAGTCGGTGCGCTGATCTTCTACTGGGATGATCTGAAAGCCTCGTTTGGTGACACAACCTGGTTCCAAGTACTAGAAGGGGCAATCACTTTAATCACACTTCCATTCAGAGCCATGTTTGAGTTCATCAAGGCAGGTTGGCAATGGGTCATGAGCGGCTTTACCGACACTAGTGGATTTGCCTTTCTCGGTGATATGGCCAACTCAATTAAGGACGTTTTTTCCGGAGTGTTCAATTGGATTTCTCAGAGCCTAGCGGGAATTTGGGATTCCGTAAAAGGACTCATTGATTGGATACCAGGTTTGGGCGGTGATGATGAAGTGACTCAAGTGAAATCGAAGTCCGTTCAAAGCGCTACGCCTCGAGCACAAATTCAACCTGGAGGCGCAGCCAAGAACATTGCCAGCTATCAAACCAGCTCAACCAACTACGGCGGTGTGGCGATTTATCCAACCTACATGAACAGCCCGCAAGACATAGCGAGTGAAATAGAAATGGCGGCAGGCTAATGGCGGATTACAAATACCAGGACATTTGATTGAGAACGGGGATGTGGTGCTCGATGCAGGCCGCAACCCAATCTTGATTCAAGACCGTGCGGTGATCGCCCAAGACATCAAACACGCCATCATCGAGAGCAATTTAGCAGTGGATTTAATTGCTGAGCGAAGCCCATCAAAGAAAGCCGATATCCGCACCAGGCTGGAACTGCTTGTTGAAGAAGACGTTCGATTGGTACCAGGTACCGTGCGTTTGGATGAACCGACCGAGGGCACGATTTACGTATTTGCCGACACCATGGACTTTGGCGAGTTGCAATTAGAGATAGTGAATAACGGAGAGCGTTAATGACTGATATTCCAAAACCAGACTATTCCGAACTGGTGAAGCAATCGGGTATCCCAACCGATGAAGCAGGGTGGAAGAAAATACTCAAAGAGGAAATGGACAAAGAAGGTTCCATCATCTCAAACGACTCGCCGTTCTCTCCATTTTGGCGCCTTATTGAAGCCACGGTCGTGAAAGTCACGATGTGGCTTATCAATACTTTATTGGTTGGCTATGTCTTGCCGAATATGTTTGTTGCGACCGCCGTTGATCAATGGCTCGACCTGTTGGCGTGGCAATGCAAACTCACCCGCAAAGGGGCAACCAAAGCCAAAGGGATGATCGCTTTTCAACGTTCTGCGGCTAAAGGACCTGCGTTGGTTATTCCCAAAGATACATGGGTACAGACCGAACCGATTAATGGCACGATTTACCGAGTAACGGTGCTTGCGGATACCACGATGCCAGAAAACGAAACCATGGTGATGGCAGAAGTCGAGGCAGAGAACGAGGGCGCGGCTTACAACCTAGGTGAAGGGTATTACCACATTTTACCAACAGCCATTCCGGGTATTGGCGCAGTGACGAACCCTGCCGAATGGTTGAATGAAGCAGGGGCAGACAAAGAGAGTAATGACGAACTCCGTCTACGTATACGTAACCAATGGAGCGCAGTAGCAAGATGGCACATTGATGCGGCCTACCGTTCGCTGCTCACCAGTCGCGCAGGTATCAACGACGACAATGTTTATTTTGAGCATAACGCCCCGCGTGGACCAGGTACCGCAAACGCGTTCATTCTTTTAGATACGGGGGAACCATCGGCAGAAATGTTGGCGGATTTGAATGAGTACATCCGTGTCGAAGGTCAGCACGGACATGGTGATGATCTGCAAGTCCTCGCCATGCCAGAAACGACTCACGATATTGTCTGCCGGGTTTGGCCACTTCGTTCATTAACGATGGAAGGCCGAGACGCGTTGAAAATGAAAGTGGAGCAGTTTATTAGCGCGGCTTTCCGTGAGAACACCGATTACTCGCCAACAGTGACTAGTCCGGTTCTTCGATTCAGTTTCTCAAGATTAGGGCAAGAGCTGCATGAGCAGTTTTCAGAGATTGAATCGCTCGAATTCGATAACGCCGACATCATCAATAACTTGACGGTACCGCGCATTAATTCTCTGGGGGTGACCGTTGAAAATTCCTGAGATTAATCTGCGTTACTGGATGGGGCGTGGCGAACTGGCTAAGTTCGCACGAGCCATGCGTAACTACTGGGAACATGTGAGAGCGGCATTCGAAATGCCACTGCAGCAGCATGATCCGTTAACCGCGCCAATGGCACTGGTCAATATTCTTGCCTGGCAACGTGAAGTCGAACGCTTAGGCCAAGAGCCGGAAGCTCTGTTTCGTATTCGTGTGGCTCATGCATACGGATTTGCTCGCGACGCGGGCACGATAGCGGGGTGGGAGGAGATGTTCGCTAAGTTGGGCTATCCGCATATCACTCAAGACGAACGTTTAGCCAATGTGGATTGGGATGTCATCAGCTTAAAAATCAAAGACGGTGATTTAACCAACGTCCCTAAGTTGCTCGATACCGTCATCAGGCAATACGGCAGAACCTGTCGTCGTTATCAATACACCAGTTATGTCGAAATGCCCCTAGCGGCGAGAAGTAAGAATATTGAAGCGCAATACTCCATGTCCCACGTTAAGGCCAGGTTCAACGTTGGCATGCTTCCAAGTGTTCTGAACGTCGACTGCGAATATTACCAAGCCACAGTGAAGGGCTGAGGAACTACTAAACATGGCAAATACAACAGATAAGTCAATTTTAACCGCCGCAGGTAAAGCACTGCTGGCACAGCTCAATGCGGAAGAAAAGCCGCTTATCATCGACAAGATGATATTTGCGAATGTAGCAAACCGCCCAGAGTTCCCACAACCCGGTGATGTGGTTCCAACTAATGATATTGTTCACCAAGAGCAGGTTGAACAACGAGGTCGCCTATCCTCAGACTCGGTCATTTACAGTACTACGTTGACCAGTCATGTTGGTCCGTTTCAGTTTAACTGGACCGGGGCGTACTGCTCTGAATACGATGTATTAGTGACCATTGATCATCATGCGTTAACACCAAAGACGGCAGATGAGCCTGGTGTAGCGGGTAATACTTTGGTGCGTTCGGTTGTCCTTGAATACAAAGACATCGCGGAAATCACCAACATCAGTGTGGATGCCTCAAGCTGGCAGTACAACGCCACCGACCGTATGAAGAAAATGGACAGCGATGTAGCACAGTCCATCATCGACCAAAGTGGTAAAGATTGGTTTATCGAAGACGGCTTTTTGGTGACGACATCGGGTAGTGCGTACAACATCAAAGCGGGGGCTGGTTATGTGTCGGGCAACCGTGTCAGCATGGAGTTTGACCGCAGCGTTCAAGTGTCGAAAAAACCATCGTTTATCTACATAGATGCTTATCGTGAAGGCTCTCCGACAGGCGAGCAGATCACCGTGTTTGATTTCGTCATTACCGAGGAAGAAAAAGACAATTACGTTGACTCTTCAACGGGTAAAGATATTCAGCATTTCATATGCAAAATTGCTGAGATACACGCTGATGATAGTTTAAGCGACATTCGGCAAGTTAAGAGCAGTTTTGAATTTGATTCTGTTGAGCATGCGCTGAGAGGGGCACGAAAGTACTTTAAACCGTTTATCGGCATGAGAATCAATACAAAACGGTTTAATGCGACAATCAACCAAGCTTGGACTGTCGTAGGCCAAATGACCCCAGGTGAGTTTTGTTTACCCATTGAGGGCACTGGGCTCTTTTTGCAGGAAGCGTCAAACACAAAATATTTCGAGTCGTTTGGTGCCTATGGAAATGGTGTCGACTTAGATGACGCTGCATTTGATTTTGCTCAATCTTATGCTGGCAAGGTATTAGGCCGCTGTGACACTACATACACGGTTAGCCAGTGCTTTAATTTAACCAATACCGCCAAGTGGGATGGAGGTTGGGCGAAAATCCAACTCATAGGCAACTACTATTTTGCAACCGTTTCTAGTGGCTGCAAGCTTGAGAACTTTGATGTTGATGGCCTAGATGAAGATCATACTGCTTACCCAGTTAGTATTGCTACGCCATCAATCAATGCTCAAATAGGCGATATGATTTATCGCAACTTTCACGGTAAAACATCCACTCAAACATACCCTTTGAAAATTCCAGCTTACGGAGCGAAGAACTTTAGTGTCGGTAACCAAAAATTCTTCAACATCCTACAAGATGATGATGGTGCGGTTATTGGTAAAGGTTTCGTCGGTGGGGTTTACCTTGTTGGTGTCGATTCGGAAGTGCCGCTTGGCAAATCATATGGGACGGTGGGAGATATATATGGTGATGGCATCAAATCTGTGGATGCTGGACTGGGTGTCGTTCAAGATTCTGATTTAGTGAGAATGTATGCAGAAACCCCCGAGATAGCAGAACAGTTCGATATTACATTTGGCAACATCATCGGTAGAAACGTTTACAAACGCATCGTCAAGGGGGCTTCATTTCCTGGCGTGAAATTTGGCGATATTTGGTCCTTTAACCCGCAAGAAGAATCTGAAAAATATACCTTATTTGCGGTAGTGGAATGTTTAGGTACCGCGAAGAACCTTAAATTTGGTGATATTTATTCCGAAGGTCCTGCTGAACGAAATGTATGGATGAAAGGCAATGGTAACCAATGCGGCGATATTTTCGATGGTGCTGGGGCTTATGGCGTCATTTTTGGAGGTGCTGGAGAGCAAGCGGTTTCTTGCCAAGTGGGGAACTTATTAGGCCGTGGATTAAATGACAATTCTCCACAAGGGGCTGCTGTGTACTTTTTTAATGCGGATAAGTGTCAAGCTGGCAACGTTACGGGGCTCTTTGCTTCTACCGTTCTCACGGCCTCAGAAAATATTGGACATAACACTGTTGGAGACATTACCTGCAACGGGCGAATGGAAATCTCCAATGGTTCAACGACTGTTGGTGCCATCGATGTCGACATTACCGCGACTCCCGTCGCTGGCTCTCATTACATTCTTGGCAAAAATGCAAAGCTAACACAGGCCGAAATTATCACTGATGGTCGCGTAACGATGAGCGTTACTGGGTCCTCAGTTGATGTGGACCTAGGTAGAACAAGAATCGTGAGAGCATCCAGTCAAAATGGCGATGAAGTGAATCACAGTGTGTTCACCTCCGCTTCTGCTGCCAATGGAGTGTTGAGAGGTAAGCTCGAAATTGAAGTTAACGCGACCATCCAAGGTGCGCCATCTGGCTCTTCGGGAAGGACGCTTGCTTACTTTAGTGGATTGAAGGTAGATGATTTCGACTTATCTATGAATGTGACCGCCTCAACACGAGGGGCTACGGGTTTCCACTACTGGTTTAATGGCGTTGATGGTCAAGTGAATCGAATCGCGGTCAAGTCTGCAATCTCATTAGTGGGCTCTCAGCTAAGCGGTAAGCTTGGTATCACGAAGCTAGAAAATCTAGTTCAAGGTGGCTCTTCGGTAACCTGTACTGGAGAAGTCAACGTATTCAACATTGAGAAGCATGCTGACGCGAATGTTAATGGCTTAAACAATCAACCAATAGTTGCTAACTCGACAAGGTAACGATGATGATCAGAGAGTTAAAACAAGGGGAAAGCTATTGCTGCTGTAACGGTTGTGGTGAGTGCGAAATTGACAACGACCAATTAAGCCGCTGCTGCTCTTCTCCCGTCTTCATTTGGGACAATAATCTAGGGGTGTTGGTGGAGACTTCGAGTCAAGATGTTGAGTCTTAACGGTATACAAATCTCACTCAAGAACCTGCGCATTAGCGTTCGCCAACAGCTCGCAGGACAAGATATGTCCGGCCAGTCCTCATCGACTGACCAAGCGGAAACAGGTAACAAGGGCAAGGTGTTGGCGGTGAGTGGCATCATTCCTTTCAGCAAGTCAGAGAGCCTGAGCAATCTTTTCAATATGGCCAGTGGGCAGCAAGATAGCGCTCGCCAAATCTACCGTGTTAGCAATAAAACCGCATCGACACTTAAAGTTCGTGAGGTGAAGTTCCAAGGCACTATTCGGGCCGATGAACAAGAAAGCCTCAGACAATGGAACGTAGCGTTTGAGTTAGTTGAGCATCTTTCGGTGCCGGAGCGGGTTGAACAGCGTCAACAAGACCAACCTGCAACGCAACAACAGGTTCAAGGGGTTACGACTCCGGTTGAGTCGGGTTCGAGCGAAGAGGTTCCACCGGGTACCAGCATTGAGCTGACGGGAGTGATGAAAGTGCTTAAGGCCATAGACGAGGCCTTGGGTTAAGGGGGAATCGTGACGATAAATAACAAATTTTCCTGCCGTGCTTATCTGGGTAGTCAAAAGGTGAAAGCCAAAGACCATCGTGTTCTTTTTGATGTGAATACGCCAGCGCGTTGCACAATTAAGGTAGAAGGTTCGCCTATGGTGAACACTATTGTTGCTGTCGATATTGGTTGGGGAGATAGCATCTCTCGCGTTTTTCTTGGGTATGTTGAAAGAGTTCAACCCGCAGAAAAAGGATGGTCAGAATTGTTTTGTCGCGAACTAGCAGCGCTCCTTTTCAAACCACTTAATGTCACGCTTAGGCACCCAACCTTGATGCAATTACTAAGCGATGTAACCAACAAAACAGGGCTGCAGTTTGTGGTACCAGAAGCGGCCTACAGCAAAACATCTATCCCTTGTTTTTACAGCGACGGTAATGGCTATCGAGTGATGGACGAGCTGTCTCAAGCCTTCGGGATTGAAGATCTGTTTTGGCAGCAACAAGGCAATGGTCAGATCTACGTGGGCAGTTGGAAAGACTCTTACTGGGCTGATAAGCCGGTGACCATTCCAGACAATCTAATGACCAACCGAACTGCGTCGAAATCGGTAAAAGTTCCCGCCATTCCAAAGTTAAGACCTGGCGCAATTGTCAACGGCTTACGTTTGGTGGGAGTTGATTTTCAAGGAACAGAGGTGAAATTGACATGGACGTAAATGCAATTAAGCGGATCATCTTCCGACTGTTCCCAGAGCTGACTGGCCGTTGGCATTTACCTCGATGGGGGAAGGTCGTGGCGTTACCTGAGCTGCCAGAAGAGGGCGACATGTCCGATCGCTTTTACCCGCATTACGCCGTGGATGTTCAGCTGCTCGATGAAAAGGGTGTGGAGTTCAAAGATAAATCACCACTTCAGGCGGTACCACTTCCAATACCAGGTGTAGGTGAATACGCCGGTAGACTTGAGCCACCGGCAATCGGAAGCATTGTAGAAATCGGTTTTATGTTCGGCCAACCGGATAAGCCTTTTATTCGTTGTGTTCTGCCATTGGGATTCAAGTTACCCGCGATTAAGCAAGGCGAGAGCCGATACCAACAACGCCAAGGTGTTTACCAGTTGGTCGACGAAGAAGGTAACTTTGAAAGCAAGACCGACAAAGACAACATCACCGAATGTTTAAACCAACGCATCAAAGTGTTGGAAGACAAAATAGAAGAAATCACAAACAACAAAACCACGACTGCCAAGAAAATCATAGAAGTCGCTGACCTCATCACCATGAATGGCGGTAAAGGGGTTGTGCAAGGTGACTGCATTTGTGCTTACACAGGCAAACCTCACTCTGATTTATCATCGACAGTTAAGGCAGGTAAGTAACATGGCAATGAGTAAAGAATCTCTCAAAGCGAAGTTGGAAAGCGAACTCCAAGCACAAGGGTTCGTTCTAACAGGTGAATTCGCCATGGCAGGAAAGATGGCAGAAGCGATCGCCAATGCTGTGTATGACGAAATTACACAAAATGCCAGGGCAAACATATCGAGTGGCAGTTCTGCCGGAGAACATCCAATAATCTAGAAACCGATTCTAGCCATAACATGCGCCCACCAAGGGCGCTTTTCTTTTATCTTGACCATCTTGCCTTAATTCCACGACCGATTAAGAGCTATGAAGCCTAAGCGACAGCGGTGACGTAAAGCAGCCTCTGGGTGACGGAATCCGCACTCCTCCTCCCCACCTGCGACGTTTTCGATCTAGTTTTTTCGCAATTCTTAAATGTCGAAATTCAGCTGTTTACGTAACACGGTAGATATCAAGCGAAGCCTTAGCCATAGCGGGGTTCGAGAATCCCCCCAGACCTCTAAGAATCGCCTCTAGAGTCATTTTAGAAATTTCAAAAGTTGAAAAGAATTTCAGGAAATTGCAATTTTAATGATCTGGAAAGATCAGGTGGTGATTGGTAAGTGTTTGAAAATCATAGGGTGAGTGTGTTTTTCTTCATAAATGAAGACGATCAAAAGAAGAAAGAGACGATCAATTGTGAAGCTTACGAAGCCTTATATAGACTGGCTTGAAGGCGAATTGCCAAGATAAATAAGTTTTTCAATTTATGAGACTGTATAATTACTCTGAGATTTTGAAATGACTTTGAAGTTAACGGTAAGAAATCTCTGTTTTCGTGGGAAGTGCATGAGAAGAGCCAAAGCCTGCTTCTTTGCCGGACAGCTTGTTAACTTCGAAGCCTAAACCAAGCAATTAGATTTAAATGTGTCGCCACTTCATCGCCACTTAATGTTTTTGTTTGATTTAACTAAATGATTTTAAAGGTTTAATTATTAAAGTGGATATAAAGCTTTACTACGTGCATGACCCAATGTGCAGTTGGTGTTGGGGTTACAAACCAACGCTGGATAAACTAAAACAGCAACTGCCAGGTGTGATTCAGTTTGAGTATGTGGTTGGTGGTCTTGCGCCAGATACTAATTTACCGATGCCGCCCGAGATGCAACAAAAACTCGAAGGTATTTGGAAGCAGATTGAGCGCCAGTTAGGCACTAAGTTTAACTACGATTTCTGGAAGCTTTGTACGCCAGTTAGAAGCACTTACCAATCTTGTCGTGCGGTTATTGCAGCGGGCTTTCAAGATTCTTATGAGCAGATGCTAGAAGCGATTCAGCATGCGTATTACTTACGTGCGATGCCTCCTCATGAAGAAGCCACTCACTTGCAACTAGCGAGAGAAATTGGCTTGAATGTTCAGCAATTCAAGAATGATATGGACGGCTCTTTCTTAGAGGGTGTGTTCGAAGATCAATTGAGCCTTGCAAAGAGCCTAGGTGTGAACTCTTACCCTAGCTTGGTTCTTAAAATTAACGACGCTTATTTTCCGATTGCCATCGATTACCTGTCGACAGAACCAACCTTGAAGCTGATTCGTGAGCGTATTATTGACAATATGCCAGCGCAATAACCACAGTTATGAATAACAAAAAGCCGCTCATTGAGCGGCTTTTTCGTAACTAAATGTATATCCATCCAAACAATAGTATTAAAGCACCATTGCTGCAATCCAACCAAAGATGATTAGAGGGATATTGTAATGGATAAAGGTTGGAACGACTGTTTCCCAAATGTGCTCATGTTGACCGTCGGCATTTAGACCAGATGTAGGGCCTAATGTAGAGTCAGAAGCTGGAGAGCCTGCATCACCTAACGCAGCCGCAGTACCTACCAGTGCAATCGTTGCCATCGGCGAGAAGCCGAATGCTAGTGCAAGAGGCACATAGATCGTTGCAAGGATTGGAATCGTAGAGAACGATGAACCAATGCCCATTGTTACCAACAGACCAACGATCAGCATCAGTAGTGCAGCTAAAGGCTTATTGTCACCGATGCTGGTTGATAGCGATTGTACTAGTGTTTCAACACCGCCAGTTTGCTTCATTACTGCTGCAAAACCTGCCGCTGCAATCATGATGAAGCCAATCATTGCCATCATGTGTACACCTTTAGTGAACACGTCGTGCGTCTCTTTCCATGCAATAACGCCGCCGAAAGTAAACACCATAAAGCCAGCTAGAGCACCGATAATCATTGAACCCGTGTAAAGCTGAACACCCAATGCAGCGACAATACCAAGTGCCGCAACTAAGATGTGCTTTTTATTGATGACATGATCGGTTTCGTCAACGACAGTCAACTCAGTTTCTTTGTAGACACGCGGTTTACGATAGCTAACAAAGATAGCCAGTAATAGACCAAACAGCATTCCTGCACCTGGCAGTAACATGGCGGTTGGGACTTGGCTTGCAACCACGTTTTCCAAACCGTTGTCATGTAGGTTCTTTAATAGAATGTTGTTTAAGAAAATACCGCCGAAACCAACAGGTAAGATCATGTAAGGAGTGATCAAACCGAAGGTAAGAACACACGCGACCAAACGTCGGTCGAGTTTAAGTTTCGCAAATACGCCCAAAAGAGGTGGAATCAAAATTGGAATAAAGGCGATATGGACCGGAATTACGTTCTGAGACGACATCGTAACAAACACTAATGCCACCAACACGGCGTACTTTAAGCCAGTAGTGGAAGCGGAGTTTTCTTTGCCATTTAAGCGCTTGATAACACTTTTGGCCAGTAGATCCGTGATGCCTGATTTCGAGATGGCAACAGCGAAAGTACCTAACATGGCGTAGCTTAGCGCGATAGTTGCACCGCCACCTAGACCACTTTCAAATGCGGTAACCGTATCCCCAAGGCTCATGCCTGCGACTAGGCCGCCTACGATGGCACTAAACGTGAGGGCAACCACCACGTTTACGCGCATCAATGCTAACACGAGCATGACGCACACTGATATAACGACAGGATTCATACTTTTCCTAATATGTTGTGTTTACTTATTATTCTTCGTCGACAAGCGGCCAACCGCCGAGGGCCTTCCATTTGTTGACAATACCGCAGAATAATTCTGCTGTTTTTTGTGTATCGTAAAGCGCAGAGTGTGCTTCACGGTTATCAAATTCCATCCCGGCTGTTTTGCATGCTTTAGCGAGAACTGTTTGGCCATAAGCAAGGCCACTTAATGTAGCCGTATCAAAAGTAGCAAAGGGATGAAAAGGGACTCTTTTTAGTTTACAGCGTTCATTTGCTGCATTTACAAAACCCAAGTCGAATGCTGCGTTATGAGCAACCATAATTGCACGTGAGCAATCTGCGGCTTTTTGTTCTTTGCGAATAAGCTTATAAATTTCCTTTAGCGCCTCTTGCTCAGAAACAGCACCTCGAAGAGGGCTGAAAGGGTCACGAATACCATTGAATTCAAGCGCTTCTTTTTCTAAGTTAGCGCCTTCAAATGGTTCCACATGAAAATGAATGGTGGAGGCCGGATGCAACACGCCATGTTCGTCCATTTTCAACGTAACGGCACAGATTTCTAAAAGTGCATCAGTTTGAGCATTGAAACCAGCGGTCTCAACGTCTACTACCACAGGGAAATAACCACGAAAGCGTTTTTTCAAGGTTAGAGCTTCATTTTCTAGTGTCATGTTGGCTTATTTTTGTGTGACGAAGGCTGCATTATTGCAGATTATACCGATGAGAAAAACCGCAATTTAAGAGAAAACCGGAATTCTATTTTGCATCCAATCAATAAGTTTGTATTGCATATTATGTAGACGTTTATTCGCCATACTTTGCATCATGTAAACCGATAAAACATGAGTAAGTAAAACGCTAAGTGGCGGTTAAGGTGATTGGAACACGGTGGCTCACATTAATGGCAGTGTGACAGATATTCCGATATTGGCGAGATTTTTGCATGCCCGTTGAAGTGGTTTTATTGATGCAATTTGACGGCAACAGACTGCCGTTTAAGAGACAGTATTAGATGAAGAAATGGCTGATTACCAGTGGTGTTGTATTTTCGTTGTTTAGCACAAGCAGCTTCGCTTTGATGGGCAAACGTTATGCTGCAACTCCGCAGCAATCTCAATGGGAAATGGTGGTCAATACACCATTAGAATGTCAGCTTGTACACCCTATTCCAAGCTTTGGAGATGCGGTATTTTCATCTCGTGCAAATAAAAAAATCAATTTAGACTTTGAGTTAAAAATGCGTCGTCCGATGGGAGAAACACGTAACGTCAGTCTCATTTCTATGCCGCCACCTTGGCGGCCAGGTGAACACGCCGATCGAATTACAAACCTAAAGTTTTTTAAACAGTTTGATGGTTATGTCGGAGGGCAAACAGCATGGGGCATTTTGTCTGAGCTGGAAAAAGGCCGTTATCCGACTTTTAGTTACCAAGATTGGCAGAGCCGAGATCAGAGAATTGAAGTCGCATTGTCATCAGTACTGTTTCAAAACAAGTACAACGCGTTTAGCGACTGTATTTCCAACTTATTGAAATACAGTTTCGAGGACATTGCTTTTACGATTTTGCACTACGAAAGACAAGGTGATCAGTTAACCAAGGCTTCTAAAAAGCGTTTATCACAAATTGCAGATTATATCCGACATAATCAAGATATCGATCTCGTGCTGGTGGCGACGTACACAGATTCAACCGATGGTAAAAGTGCGAGTCAAAGTTTATCAGAGCGACGTGCAGAGTCACTTCGTGACTATTTTCAGTCTCTAGGGCTACCGGAAGATCGAATTCAAGTGCAAGGGTACGGCAAGCGTCGTCCTATTGCAGATAACGGTTCGCCAATAGGAAAAGACAAAAACCGCCGAGTCGTGATATCTCTAGGGCGAACCCAAGTGTGATGCATATAAAAACGCCGAAGCTGAAAGCTTCGGCATTTTTGATTTACTGACGTTGTTAATAATATTTTAGTGGTATTTTGCCAAGCACGTTTCGGTGATTCCTGCTGTATAATTTGAATGTTAGTTTAAGCGGAATTTGGCAATGACTTCGCAATTGGTGGCGGTATCGATTTTTTCAACCTGTTTGGCAATAGCCGGATTAGGGTGACGCTTCATAAAGTCTATCAACGCCTTAGTACAGCATCCTATCGAGTCGATAAAGCTTGCACACTCTTTATTTGGGCATTGTGGGATAAGTGTTAAGACCTTCTCAGAGGCCAGTTGAAGGTATTTGAGTTCATAGTCAGTATCTCCGGCCCAACGCCAGAACTGAGCTAAGTTATGACAAGAAATCACAGAAATTAATAATCGCTCGTCCGCCTCAATTTCCACACATTCGCTAATATCTTCACTCAGGCTTAGGGCTTGCTGGTAATGAAGAATGCTGCGAACAGGGTCATCTAGTTGAAGTGCCGTATCGGCTAGAAGTGTGTGTTTTTCCCATTCACTGATCATTATCGTAATCCCGCATATCGAAGTTGCGGATAAATCTAAACGATAACTATTATCAAGTAAAGGGTTTTGTTTATAAAAGGACAGGCAGATCGCAGACCTGCCTGTAATCGGAGTTCAACTTGCAGTACAAGTGATTATTAGAAGTGCCGCTTAGCCTTCAAGACCTGCTGAAGCTTGCTTGTTTTGAATAAGCTCAATCATATAACCATCTGGGTCTTTTACGAATGCAATGTGCGTGCTTCCGCCTTTTACTGGACCTGGCTCACGCGTCACATTACCGCCCGCCGCTTTGATAGCGTCGCAAGTTGTGTAGATATCATCAACACCAATGGCGATATGACCAAAAGCAGTACCTAGGTCATACTCAGTTTTACCCCAGTTGTAAGTCAGTTCGATCACTGCACCTTGGGATTCGTCACCATAACCAAGAAACGCTAGCGTGTATTCGTACTCTTTATTTTCGTTAGTACGAAGCAGCTGCATGCCCATAACTTCAGTGTAAAACTTGATGGATTTGTCTAGATCACCTACGCGAAGCATAGTGTGGAGAATTCGACCGTTTGACATTTTTTGCTCCTAGCTTTGATTTACAAATAGCTTTAGCTATCTGGGTATACTTTCTCTTTATATTCGCACAAATCTTCGATAATGCAGCTACCGCAGCGAGGCTTTCTTGCTACGCACGTATAACGACCATGAAGAATGAGCCAGTGGTGCACATCGAGTTTGAACTCTTTTGGCACAACTTTTAATAGCTTCTGCTCGACATCATCAACCGTTTTTCCCATCGCAAATTTAGTGCGATTCGACACGCGATAAATGTGCGTATCGACGGCAATAGTTGGCCAACCAAAAGCGGTGTTGAGCACGACGTTTGCGGTCTTGCGACCTACGCCTGGTAGCGCTTCTAACGCGGCACGATCTTCAGGAACTTCACCATTGTGTTTTTCCAACAAGATCTTACAAGTCTTGATTGTGTTTTCTGCCTTTGAGTTAAACAAACCGATGGTCTTTATGTATTCTTTTAAGCCATCGACTCCCAAATCGAGAATACTTTGTGGTGTATTAGCGACAGGGAAAAGCTTGTCGGTGGCTTTATTGACACTTACATCGGTTGCTTGCGCTGATAGTAATACCGCGATTAGCAGTTCAAAAGGGGAGCTCCAGTTAAGCTCAGTTTGAGGATTCGGATTGTTTTCTCGTAATCGCTCAAGAATTTCGATTCTTTTTATTTTGTTCATTGCTGACTTCCAATACCGTCTCTGCGGTTTATGAAAAAGGCTCCTATGACAGAGCCTTATCTTGTTATGCGTTGGTGACGCGAGCACGTTCTATGGTTGGTTTTTCTTCTTTAGGTTGACGTGCCTGGACTGAATTATCGATGACATTTTTAAGCGCTATCAACAGACCAACACCGATAAATGCACCGGGTGGAAGAAGCGCTAGCAGAAAGCTGTTGTCAAATTGGAAAACTTGAATGCGGAGAGCGGATGCCCAGTCTCCTAATAGCAGATCTGCCCCGTCGAATAGTGTGCCATTACCAATTAACTCACGCATGGCACCTAGCACGACCAAAACGCTTGTCATACCAAGCCCCATCCATAAACCGTCTAATGCAGCAGGCGCAACATCATTTTTTGAAGCATATGCTTCAGCTCGACCAATAATGATGCAGTTGGTTACAATCAGAGGAATAAAGATACCAAGAGATAGGTATAAACCATACGCATAGGCATTCATCAATAACTGAACACAGGTAACGAGAGAGGCAATGATCATCACGAACACAGGAATGCGGATCTCTTTTGGTACGTAATTACGAATAAGAGAAACCGTGACGTTGGAGCCGACCAGCACTAATAAGGTTGCAATACCAAGACCTAAGGCATTGGTTATCGTGGAAGAAACCGCTAGTAGTGGACACAGACCCAGCAGCTGTACGAGAGCAGGGTTATTGCTCCACATACCGTTTTTCATCAGCAATTTATTTTCACTCATTACTGCTCTCCTTCACAGCCCAAAGGCTGGCTAAGAATGTCTTCACGAGATTGGTTTACGTAGTTAACGGTATTTCGCACCACTTTTACGACGGCTCTAGGCGTGATCGTTGCACCAGTAAATTGATCGAAATCACCACCATCTTTACGAACTTTCCATGAGTTCCAGTTACTTTCCGTGACTTGTTTGCCCGTAAAGCTCAGGATCCAGTCGGTGACACGAAGATCTATTTTATCGCCCAGACCAGGGGTTTCTTGGTGGTTTAGGACGCGTGTCCCCAAAATATTGCCCTGATTATCAATCCCAGTAATCACTTTTATCTCACCATTGTAGCCATCTGGCGCGATGGATTCTATTGCGATTGCTGTCGGTTCACCATTCTTCGTGGCGAGGTAGGCTGGCATCGCACGCAATGTCCCCAGTTCTGGTGACGTGACCATAGTGCAGGCTTGCGTGAGTGCGTTGTCATGCATGTTTTCTGGAATGACTTGATTCAAAACAGAAAGCAATTGTTGTTGTTCTTGTATCTTGATTTGGTCTTTTGTTAGGTACTGAGTAAAGGCGACTAATCCGGTTGTTGCACAGGCAAAGATCGCAAGTGTCAGACCATTTTTTCTAATAGCGGTTAACATGTTTACCTCAGTGACCGTAAGTTCTAGGTTTGGTGTAGTAATCGATCAGTGGCACACACATATTTGCAAGTAACACTGCGAATGCAACACCATCAGGGAAGCCGCCCCAACTGCGAATGATAAAGACCAAAGCACCAATAAGCGCGCCAAAGATCAAACGTCCTTTAACGGTGGTAGACGCCGACACGGGATCGGTTGCAATAAAGAATGCGCCAAGCATGGTTGCACCTGATAACAAGTGGAAGATTGGCGACGCAGTTTCCCCTGGGGTCAGCAAGCTGAACACGAGGCTAAATAGCGTCAGGCTCGCTAGGAAGCCTACGGGGATATACCATTGGATGATACGTTTTTTGATCATCACTAAACCACCAAGTAAGTAGGCAAGATTTACCCATTGCCAACCAATGCCAGCTAATCCATCGAATATTGGCTGCGACAGTACTTCGCTTGGGGTTGCACCTGTATGAATGCCGGTCTTAAATGCATCAAGTGGCGTCGCCATTGTCACACCGTCAACCCCTGTTCGAACTTGCTGAAGCGATAAGCCGTCGTAATCATAGCCCGTAAAAATTAAAGAGAGTGTATCTGCAAAATTTACGTGATCAGGTATGAGTGACGTCGGGGCACTCCAACTCGTCATTTGCACTGGGAATGAGATTAACAAGACCACATAAGCGACCATGGCAGGATTGAATAAGTTTTGACCAAGGCCACCATATAGGTGTTTAGCAATTACGATCGCGAAAATAAGTCCGATCACCATAATCCACCACGGAGACCATGGTGGAATAGCAACGGCTAATAACCAAGCGGTAACGATCGCACTGTTATCACGTAGTGCTCGCATCGGCGAACGTTTACGGAAGACCATAACTAAGGCTTCAAGTGATACAGCGACTGCGATGGCAAAAATCAGCTGAATAAGCGTTCCCCAGCCAAAGAAGTAGGTTTGAGCTACTAAACCTGGAAGTGCGCAAAGTGCCACCCATTTCATTAAGTCTGGCGTACTACGACGACTGTGGGTATGCGGTGAGCTGGCAATAAAAAACGACACTACTCGTTCTCCTCAGTATTATTTTTATTAGCTTCTTGTTGCGCTTTGCGGGCCTTCGCGCGCGCAATTGCTGCGGCAACCGCGGCTTTTTTCGGATCCACTTCTGGTTCTTCAGAAGTTGCTTCTTCAACAGGCTCAGTTTGCGTTTCTTGCTTAGCTTTACGCGCTTTGGCACGTGCAATGGCAGCAGCCACGGCGGCTTTTTTCGGATCTTCGGTTTGCTCGGCAGGTGCTTCAGCTTCTTCCGCTTCAGTTGAGTCTGCTTGTTTCGCTTTACGAGCCTTCGCGCGCGCAATTGCTGCGGCAACCGCGGCTTTTTTCGGATCCACTTCTGGTTCTTCAGAAGTTGCGTCTTCAACAGGCTCAGTTTGCGTTTCTTGCTTCGCTTTACGTGCTTTGGCACGTGCAATGGCAGCTGCCACGGCGGCTTTTTTCGGATCGTCGGTTTGCTCGGCAGGTGCTTCAACTTCTTCCGCTTCAGTTGAGTCTGCTTGCTTCGCTTTGCGCGCTTTGGCACGTGCAATCGCAGCGGCAACTGCGGCTTTTTTCGGATCTTCGGTTTGCTCGGCAGGTGCTTCAGCTTCTTCCGCTTCAATTGAGTCTGCTTGCTTCGCTTTTCGTGCTTTGGCACGTTCAATGGCAGCAGCCACGGCGGCTTTTTTCGGAGCGTCGGTTTGCTCGGCAGGTGCGTCAGCTTCTTCCGCTTCAGTTGAGTCTGCTTGCTTCGCTTTTCTTGCTTTGGCACGTGCAATCGCAGCAGCCACGGCGGCTTTTTTCGGATCGTCGGTTTGCTCAGCAGGTGCGTCAGCTTCTTCCGCTTCAGTTGAGTCTGCTTGCTTCGCTTTACGTGCTTTGGCACGTGCAATGGCAGCAGCAACCGCGGCTTTCTTCGGATCGCCGTCTTGCTGTGCAGACGTTTCCGATTCTACAGATTCAGTTGAATCTTCTTGTTGTGCTTTTTTCGCTTTAGCTCGGGCGATGGCGGCCGCAACTGCCGATTTTTTATCATCAGCGTTATTGTCTGGCGTTTCGCCTTGTTCTTTTTGCGCTTTACGTTCGCGAGCAAGACGTTTGCGTTCTTCGCGCAGTTTTGCCATTTCTGAGTTATCAGGTTCACTAGAGCCTGCTTTAGCTGCTGCCGCTTGTTTCGCCTTCGCTTTGGCAATGGCTGCCGCTACGGCTGGTTTTACTGCTGGCTCTGCTTTTTCTGTGGTTTCTGTCTTTTGAGCTTTCACTCGTGCGATTGCTGCTGCTATCGCATCATCGCCGCCAGAAGACTTCATCTCTTTACGGCGCTGATCGGCAGCTTTCTTGAAGCGATTTTCACGTTCTGCTTTTTCGCGTTCCATACGCGCTTTCTTCTCTTCAAAACGCAGCTTCGCTCGCTCAGCAGCTTCCGCTTCTTGTGTTCTGGTGCGAATTTCCGCTTTTGCTTGGCGGTAATACTGTACGAGCGGAATTTCACTTGGACATACAAACGCACAAGCGCCGCACTCGATACAATCCTTTAAGTTTAATTCTTCGAGTTTGTCATACTCTTCAGCTTTTGCATGCCATTGCAGTTGTTGAGGCAGCAGCGAAGCAGGGCACGCTTCTGCACATTGGCTACAGCGAATACATTCCATCTCATACTGGTGCGGAGAGATCTCACGACGAGTCGGAGCAAGGATACAGTTTGCTGTCTTGGTAATCGGCACTTGGGAGTGAGGAAGGGTAAAGCCCATCATTGGCCCACCCATAATTAAACGCTGTAACTTCTTATCTGCTTTATAGCCAAACTCATCCAACAGTGCTTGTACTGGTGTCCCTAATAATGCCCAAACGTTGCGTGGTTGTTTGAAGGTTTTACCAGTGAGAGTCACGATGCGTTTTATCATCGGCTCACCGTCGATGACTGCGCGTTTTATAGCGTAAAGAGAACCAACATTCTGGACCAAAATACCAATATCTGCTGGAATCGCGCCACTTGGCACTTCTTTATTGGTTAAAATTTTGATCAGCTGTTTTTCACCGCCAGAAGGGTATTTAGTTGGGATAACGCGAATAACGATGTCTTTGTTTATAGCCGCAGCTTCTAGCGCTTTGATTGCTTCTGGTTTGTTGTCTTCAATGCCAATAATCGTGAGCTTTGGTGTCAGGATATGTTCGACAATTTCGATACCTTGAATAAGCTCTTCGGCATGTTCTTGCATGAGCTTGTCATCAGACGTGATGTATGGCTCGCACTCTGCTGCATTAACGATAAGAATCTCGGTACGAGCAAAACCTGATTGGATTTTTTTTGCAGTAGGGAAGCCTGCGCCACCCATACCAGAAATACCAGCGAGACGAATAATATCAATCAGTGCGTCAGGGGTTTCTTGTTGGTAATCTGCGACGGGGTTTCTTTCACACCATGCATCTTTCCCATCAGGCGTGATGACTGCGCACAACTCACTTAACCCAGAAGGGTGCGCGACAGTTCGTGGCTCAATCGCGGTGAGCGTACCTGATGTTGGAGCATGCACTGGAACCGTAAAGCCGGTCTCCGATTGCGTTAATGGCTGACCTTTTAATAAGTAGTCACCTTCGGCAACCAGTAGGTTACCCGCTTTACCAATGTGCTGTTTTAGCGGCAATACAATTTCTGACGGGATAGCCGCATGAGCGAGTTCAGTTTTGTTGGACTGCTTTTTATTTTCTGCCGGATGCACACCACCTGGGAAATCCCAAAGCGCGCCTGTACGAATTTGTTCAATCAAAGACAACATGTGAAACCTTACTTAATTGAATCTTTCACGTTCGCTGCATTGTCGGCAGCATCCGTAATGTTAAGTACCGGAATAGAGTGAAGTTGCCACTTCCAGCTTTCTGTGGTCGTTGCCACAGGAATCATTTCAATACAATCAGTCGGACATGGGGCAACACACAAGTCACAGCCCGTACATTCGTCTTTGATTACGGTATGGACCGCCTTTGTTCCGCCTACAATTGCATCCACCGGACACGCCTGAATACACTTAGTGCAGCCAATACACATGTCTTCATGAATAAACGCAACGGTTGGAATTTTGCTGTCGAGATCGTGCGCAGATTCTTCTGGCTCAACACCCATTAAGTCGGCGAGCTTTTCGATTGTTGCCTGACCACCAGGGGGACATTTGTTGATGTGGTCGCCATTTGCAATTGCTTCAGCATAAGGGCGGCAACCAGGGTAGCCACATTGACCGCATTGAGTTTGCGGTAAAATGGCGTCGATTTGATCCACAATAGGGTCCGCTTCAACTTTAAAGCGAATAGAAGCAAAACCAAGTATCGCGCCGAAAATCGCAGCCAGAACCGCTAACGCGATAATCGCAATTAAAATCGTACTCATCGCTTACTTCACCAAACCTGTAAAGCCCATAAAGGCGAGTGACATTAAACCTGCTGTAATCATTGCTATTGATGCACCTTTAAAAGGTACAGGAACGTCGGCGGCGGCTATGCGCTCTCGCATGGATGCAAAAAGTATCAACACCAATGAGAAACCAACAGCGGCGCCGAAGCCGTAGATGATCGATTCAATAAAGTTATGGTTTTCATTAATGTTAAGAAGTGCCACGCCCAATACTGCGCAGTTTGTTGTGATCAGCGGTAAGAAAATGCCAAGCAAGCGATAAAGCGTCGGGCTGGTTTTGTGCACAACCATTTCGGTGAACTGCACCACAACGGCTATCACCAAAATAAAACTCATGGTTCGAAGGTACTCAATACCCAGTGGACGAAGGATGTAGCTTTCCACTAAATACGCACACACTGACGCGAGCGTTAGCACAAAAGTTGTCGCTAAGCCCATACCTATTGCTGTTTCCAGTTTTTTGGACACGCCCATGAAAGGACATAGGCCCAAAAACTTCACCAGTACAAAGTTGTTCACCAGCACAGTGCCGACCAACAACAAAACATATTCGGTCATAGTTATTACGTTCTTAAAATCCGATCTTGATATTATCGTGTTTTGTGACACCAATAACAACCAGTGAACGATGTGGTTTTACATACACGATGGAAAAATAGTCGTCTAATTGATGTATTTTGATGAATCAATAAGAAATTGAATCGTTTGCTGAATGTATTGTTAGCGAGAGGATACTACCTATTAATTTTCATCTAATGTGTGATTTTAAAAAAAGCCCGCCTCTCCCAGGTAGAAAAGAGAGGCGGGCAACGCATATTTACAAGCTAATTATTTAAACTTTCTGAGTGCTTGATGGACTGTGTTTATATCTTACTTGTGAAGGTACGAGTGATGACGTCTTGCTGTTGCTCTGTCGTTAGAGAGTTAAAACGTACCGCATAACCAGACACTCGAATCGTCAACTGAGGGTATTTCTCTGGATGTTCAACCGCATCCAATAACATCTCTCGGTCCAGAACGTTGACGTTAAGGTGTTGACCACCTTCAATCGCAATGCCCTCGTTGCTTGCTTCGTGATGGAAGTAACCATCCATTAGCGCGGCTAGGTTTTTCTTCTGACTTAATTCATCTTTACCCAGTGCGTTAGGCACAATTGAGAAGGTGTAAGAAATACCATCTTTCGCGTAAGCAAACGGCAGTTTAGATACCGATGCCAAAGACGCAACCGCCCCTTTTTCATCACGACCGTGCATTGGGTTTGCACCCGGGCCAAAAGGCATACCTGCGCGACGGCCATCTGGTGTATTACCCGTTTTTTTGCCGTAAACCACGTTAGATGTGATCGTTAGGATCGATTGAGTTGGCACTGCTTCGCGGTAGGTGTGCATCTTCTGAATTTTCTTCATGAAGCGCTCAACCAGATCACAAGCGATGTCATCAACACGGGCATCATTGTTACCAAATTTTGGATAATCACCTTCGATTTCAAAATCAACGGCGATGCCATCTTCATCACGAACAGGTTTCACGGTCGCGTATTTAATTGCCGCCAAAGAGTCAGCGACAACAGACAGACCTGCAATACCACACGCCATGGTGCGGTGCACGTCGCGATCCATCAATGCCATCAGTGATGCTTCGTAGCTGTAACGGTCATGTGAGTAATGGATGATGTTCAACGCTGTGACGTATTGCGTTGCTAGCCACTCCAACATATTGTCGAAACGAGGCATCAAAGCGTCAAAGTCGAGAATTTCATCTTGAACTTTGTCCACTACCGGACCCACTTGCGCTTTCGATTTTTCATCGATACCACCATTGATGGTGTAAAGCAGTGCTTTTGCAAGGTTGGCACGTGCACCAAAGAATTGCATGTGCTGACCAACAACCTGCGGGCTCACACAACAGGCAATCGCGTAGTCGTCATTGTCGAAATCAGGACGCATTAGATCGTCGTTTTCGTATTGAACCGAAGAGGTATCAATCGACACTTTTGCAGCATATTGTTTGAACGCTTCAGGCAATTGCTCTGACCAAAGAATCGTCATATTTGGTTCAGGAGCAGGGCCCATAGTATGTAGCGTATGTAAGTATCGGAATGTCGTTTTAGATACTAGTGTACGGCCATCAACACCCATACCTGCCATGGCTTCGGTTGCCCAGATTGGGTCGCCAGAAAACAATGAATCGTATTCTGGTGTGCGTAGGAAGCGAACCATGCGTAGCTTCATGATGAAGTGGTCAATCATTTCTTGCGCTTGTGATTCATCAATCAAATCGTTTGCGATATCGCGCTCTAGATAGACGTCTAGGAAAGTCGAAGTACGGCCCAGTGACATTGCTGCGCCGTTTTGCGATTTAACCGCCGCTAGGTAGCCAAAGTAGGTAAATTGGATCGCTTCTTGTGCTGTTTTTGCAGGTAGCGACATATCAATGCCGTATTTCAGACCCATTTGACGAATGTCTTCAAGTGCTTGAACTTGATCGGCTATTTCTTCGCGAAGACGAAGTGTTTTCTCAAGATCGTTGCCTTGTTCTAAGAACGTTTGTGTTGAATTGTATTGTTCTTTTTTGTCTGCTTTTAAGAAGTCGATACCGTATAGGGCGAGACGGCGATAGTCACCAATGATACGACCACGGCCATAAGCATCAGGAAGGCCCGTGATGATGCCGGATTTACGACAGGCTAGAATTTCTTTGGTGTAAAGGTCGAAACACGCTTTGTTGTGAGTTTTACGGTATTCAGTGAAGATTTTTTCAACCGTTGGATCCAATTCGCGGCCATAAACTTCGCACGAGTTTTTTACCATGCGAATCCCGCCATTGGCGATGATTGCACGTTTTAGCGGTTGATCAGTTTGTAAGCCAACGATCTTTTCCAGATCTTTGTTGATGTAGCCTGCATCGTGGGAAGTGATTGTTGAGGGCAAGTCTGTGTCAAAATCAATAGGGGCGTGTGTGCGGCTTTCTTGTTTTATGCCTTCAAGCACTTGGTTCCATAATGCTGAAGTGGATTTGCTAACCTCGGCTAAGAAAGACTCGTCTCCCTCATAGGGTGTATAGTTTTTTTGGATGAAGTCACGAGTGTTGACAGAGTTTTGCCATTCACCAGCAGTAAATCCAGCCCATGCATCTAGCATGTCAGTTGTCGGAATAGTCATAAGTAAATCCCTAAGTTATTGATAATTAGAATGGAGGCGACGAGTAGGACGGAACCATTCTTAACCCTTTTAATCGTATGGATTTATTTGGTATGAGTAAAATGAATGCTTTTCATTTTTTCAATGATTAAATTGCATTAATAATAGATTCAATTGGTTATGATTGTTTTTTGCTAGAAAAGAGACAGAATTAAATGTGTGGTACTGTGAGAACACTATCTATGACAATGTTATGAGTTCTGTAATTTGAACTTATTTCGGTGTGATTTTATGACGCCTAGATTGGCTTAGATTTCATGGCGATTAAGATACAAAAAAAGCCGTGTCTTGCGACACGGCTTTTCTATAATCTGGCTCCTCCTGCTGGGCTCGAACCAGCGACCTGCGGATTAACAGTCCGTCGCTCTACCAACTGAGCTAAGGAGGAATTGCTTTGCTTGAAAGCGGGACGAATCTTACCGAGCACTCAAACTACTGTCAACAGTAAAAAAATACATTTTTAGAAAAAAATATTGAGTTAAGGGCTTTACTTTTCTGTATGGCTTGCCAGTAAAGGCTCGAGGTTAGTTATCCACTAAATTTGTGGATAAGTATGTTGATGAGATCTGGGTAAAGAAAATTGATATGCAACTAAGTTTTTATTTAATGAATCTTTAGTCAGAGTTATGCGTAAAATAAGCAAATAAAACAGAGATTTATCGATGTTAATCAAAAGGTATTCAAAGTGGATAAAAATCAATCTTTTGGGGATAAGAAAGTTTTAAGCTAATTTTTGGGGAAAAGTTGTGGAAACTATAATGTGAAGAATGTGTGTAGCTCTTCAACTAGGGCGAAGTACTATATCAGAGTCACTTTTGTATGGCTATAGCATTCTAGACAAACAAGAAAATTTATTAACAATGATGGTTAAATTCTCGATAGACGTAGATTTCATTAGCTAAGGTGTATATATATACAGCCAAAGCGCAGTAAAATTGAGGAAGGGTATGAGTAAAGTCTATGAATTGGTCTCCGATTATCAGCCGTCGGGCGATCAACCAGGAGCGATCAATCAGTTGCTTGAGGGGCTCGATGCTGGGCTAGCACATCAAACCTTGTTGGGGGTCACAGGCTCAGGTAAAACCTTCACACTAGCGAATGTGATTGCCCAAGCCCAACGACCTGCAATATTACTTGCGCCAAACAAAACGCTTGCTGCTCAGTTATATGGTGAGATGAAGTCATTCTTTCCTAATAATGCGGTTGAGTATTTTGTTTCTTACTACGATTACTACCAACCTGAAGCATACGTTCCCACAACAGATACTTTCATTGAAAAGGACGCTTCGGTTAACGCCCACATTGAGCAAATGCGACTGTCTGCCACTAAAGCTTTATTGGAACGGAAAGACGCTATTATCGTTGCTTCGGTTTCAGCTATCTATGGTTTGGGTGATCCGGAATCCTACTTACAAATGATGCTTCATTTGCGACGTGGAGATGTGATTGATCAGCGTGATATGCTTCGTCGCCTAGCGGAGCTCCAATACTCGCGCAATGATGTTGCTTTTGAGCGAGGGCAGTTCCGTGTCCGTGGCGAGGTGATTGATATATTCCCTGCTGAATCAGACCAAGACGCTGTGCGCGTTGAGATGTTTGACGATGAGGTGGATTGCATCAGTGTGTTCGACCCATTGACAGGCGTGGTCAAACAACGAGACTTGCCGCGCTATACCATCTATCCCAAGACGCACTATGTGACGCCAAGAGATCGCATTCTTGAAGCGATTGAAAATATTAAAGTCGAACTAGAAGTGCGCAAAAAGCAGCTTCTAGATAACAACAAGCTACTGGAAGAGCAGCGAATTAGCCAGCGCACTCAATTCGATATCGAAATGATGAATGAGTTGGGCTTTTGCTCCGGTATCGAAAACTATTCTCGCTATCTCAGTGGACGCTCGGAAGGTGAGCCGCCACCAACCCTGTTTGACTACTTACCTCATGATGGCTTGTTGATCATCGATGAATCTCACGTGACAGTACCGCAGATAGGTGCCATGTATAAAGGTGACCGTTCGCGTAAAGAAACGCTGGTGGAGTTTGGTTTCCGGTTACCTTCAGCTTTGGATAATCGTCCACTGAAGTTTGAGGAGTTTGAAGCACTAGCGCCACAAACGATTTTCGTCTCTGCTACTCCTGGAAATTACGAACTAGAAAAATCGGCGGGTGATGTAGCGGATCAAGTCGTTCGTCCTACAGGCTTGCTTGACCCTGAGTTGGAAGTTCGCCCAGTAGCGACCCAAGTCGACGACCTATTGTCTGAGATCCGTATTCGCGCAGCTAAAGATGAACGAGTTCTGGTTACAACACTGACCAAACGAATGGCTGAAGATCTCACCGAATACCTTCACGAACATGATGTTAAGGTACGTTATTTACACTCAGACATTGATACTGTTGAGCGTGTGGAAATTATCCGTGACCTTCGTCTTGGGGAATTTGACGTGCTGGTGGGAATAAACTTATTGAGAGAGGGCCTGGATATGCCAGAGGTCTCGTTAGTTGCAATTTTGGATGCGGATAAAGAGGGCTTCTTGCGGTCTGAACGCTCACTCATTCAGACCATTGGTCGTGCTGCGCGAAACATCGAAGGTAAGGCGATTCTATACGCTGACCGAATCACCAACTCAATGAAAAAGGCGATGGATGAAACTAACCGTCGTCGCGAGAAGCAGGAAGCGTACAACGAAGAAATGGGTATTTCGCCACAAGCGCTCAAACGAAATATCAAAGACATCATGGAACTTGGCGATATCACTAAGTCTAAACGCCAGCGTAACACTAAACAGGTACCATTATCGAAAGTGGCGGAGCCTTCGCAAACTTACGAGGCACTGTCCCCTCAGCAGCTAGAAAAAGAAATCAGTCGACTGGAGGCGGCGATGTATCAGCATGCGCAAGATTTAGAATTTGAGTTAGCGGCACAAAAGCGTGACGAGATTGAAAAACTACGAGCGCAGTTCATCGCAAATAGTTGAACAAACTTACCGATTTAGCTATCCAAGCATTTTAGGTCGCTTGTAAAAAAAAGAAGCCAATAGGCAGTCGGGTCTATTGGCTTGTTTTGTGAACATATCGTTCACTAACAACGTCAGTTGGCTAGGTGACCCGAGGGGTCACTATCGTTACAGCATGGTTTGTGCCACTTTTTAAATAATTGATATTATTTTTGAATTTTTTCCTTTGCCCATAATTTAGCTAATGTTATTTGCAAAATGCAAAGCGTAATGCGATTATTGTTTAAAACACAACAAAATAATAGCTAGGTTATGCAACAAAAACCCGAAGGCCCAAAGTCTCGTTACCTTTTAATGGTCGAGGACACCGCATCTGTTGCGGCTCTGTACCGCTCATACCTGACACCGCTTGGCATAGATATCAATATTGTCGGCACAGGTAGGGATGCCATTGAGAGCCTAAATCATCGAATTCCAGATCTTATTTTACTCGATCTCCGTCTGCCAGATATGACGGGGATGGACGTTTTACATGCCGTTAAAAAGAGTCATCCCGACGTACCTATAATCTTTATGACCGCTCACGGTTCTATCGATACCGCTGTCGAGGCCATGCGTCATGGCTCACAAGACTTTCTAATTAAACCGTGTGAAGCAGACCGTTTACGTGTCACGGTTAACAATGCAATTCGTAAAGCGACCAAGCTAAAAAATGAAGCCGATAATCCAGGCAATCAGAGCTATCAGGGGTTTATCGGCAGTAGCCAAACCATGCAGCAGGTTTACCGTACGATAGATTCCGCGGCGAGCAGTAAAGCGAGTATTTTTATCACTGGTGAAAGTGGTACTGGTAAAGAGGTATGTGCCGAGGCAATCCACGCAGCAAGTAAACGTGGTGACAAACCTTTTATTGCAATTAACTGTGCTGCAATTCCAAAAGATTTGATTGAGAGTGAACTGTTTGGTCACGTAAAAGGGGCCTTTACTGGTGCTGCGAATGATCGTCAAGGTGCTGCTGAGTTAGCGGATGGCGGCACACTTTTTCTAGATGAGCTTTGTGAGATGGACTTGGATTTACAAACCAAGTTGCTACGATTTATTCAAACGGGCACATTCCAAAAAGTGGGTTCCTCAAAAATGAAGAGCGTGGATGTGCGCTTTGTTTGTGCCACTAACCGTGATCCTTGGAAAGAGGTACAAGAAGGTCGATTCCGTGAAGATTTGTACTATCGTTTGTATGTCATTCCTTTGCATTTACCGCCTTTACGCGAACGAGGCGAAGATGTTATTGAAATTGCATACTCACTGTTAGGTTACATGTCACACGAAGAAGGAAAAAGCTTCATACGTTTTGCGCCTGATGTCATCGAGCGATTCAACAGCTATGAGTGGCCGGGTAACGTTCGTCAGTTACAAAACGTGCTACGCAATATCGTTGTTCTAAACAACGGTAAAGAGATTACGTTGGACATGTTACCGCCACCGTTGAATCAACCGCTTGACCGTCCGTCGTCTGTGGCTAAATTAATTGAGCCGAAAGCGATGACCGCATCTGAGATTATGCCATTATGGATGACGGAAAAAATGGCAATCGAGCAAGCGATTGAAGCATGTGATGGCAATATTCCTCGAGCGGCGGGATACCTTGATGTCAGTCCGTCGACGATTTACCGCAAGTTACAGGCATGGAACGGCAAGGAAGAGCGGCAAAAAGTATGAGTGTAAATGTATTAAATCAGCAAAAAATAGATGAACTGTCGATGGAAATTGGCAGTGACAACGTACCTGTACTGTTCGATATCTTCCTAGGAGAAATGGATACCTATATCGAGAACTTATCCCAACTACAGGGGGCAGAGCGATTAGCTTACTCAAAAGAAATCAGCCACGCGTTGAAAAGTAGTGCTGCGAGCTTTGGGGCAGATCGCCTTTGTGAACTGGCGATGTCCATAGACAAAAAAGCGAAAGCCGGTGAGTTAACTGCGGAGTCTGAGGAGTTAGAGGCTATGTTCGATCTTTTGCACGAAACTCGAGATGCTTATCGCTCTTGGCGACAGTAGCTATTTATTCCTATTAACCATTTTTTCTTAGTAAACATCTGTTCTTACTGGATGCCTGAACTAAAACCCTTCGATGACAGAAGGGTTTTCATTATCAATAAACAACTTAAAAGAGGGCGCTAGTCAGGTAACGTGCTCCTAGATAGAAAGTTGTAGCTGATTTTCAATCGCTAGTTTGAGCTTGTTTCTATCGTGACGCCAGTCTCGGTTAGAGGAGGCGAGTGACTCCGTCACTACATTCCATTGACTTAAGACGTCTTGCTCGGTTTTCTCTGCTAAAACCACGTCTATTTTTCTTCCTTGACAGGCACGTTCACACCATTCTAATTTTTGAGCCATCGTCATTCGTCCCGCTGGGCCGTATTCTGGACTCAGGTTAGCAACAAAAATGACTTTTGCTTTTGTGTTTGCTGCAATCGCTTTGCCGAGTTCAGGCAGCAATAAAGGAGGCATGATACTAGTTAAAAAACTGCCAGGGCCAAGAATAATCGCGTCCGCTTCCGCCAAAGCTGTGATGGCTTCTTTGGTAGCAGGCACTTCTGGTGAAAGATCCAAACGTCGCAAGTCTGCTTTCATTTCGTCGACATTTGTTTCTCCCGTAACCCACTTCCCATCTACGGATAACGCGGAAAGATCGGAAGGGTGTTCGGACATAGGAAGGATGTTAACGTCGACTTTTAACATATTGCGAATCAGATTAATGGCATCTAAAGGCCTGACCGATAAGTTATCGAGTGCAGTAAGCATCAAATTACCAAGATTATGACCATCAAGTTCGCCAGTGCCTTTGAAGCGATATTCAAACATCATCGAGCTGATTGAAGGCTCTGTAATGAGCTGATTAATACAGTTACGTGTGTCTCCCCAAGCGATTCCTCCTTGGCAGTGACGAATTCTTCCTGTTGAACCACCATTGTCAGTCGTGGCAACAATCCCAGTTGCATTGCTGCCAAAATCTCGTAATGCGGCCAGCATTCGACCTAAGCCATGACCACCGCCAACAGCGACCACTTTTTTATCTGTGTAGATATTCATTATGTTCTTCTAATAATCTAATAAAAAACGGCTACAATTTATCTTAAGGAGTGTCTTAAAGGTACTCACTTAGCGGTAAATTGTGTCTCTAGAGAGTTTTTTATCACTCAAGTCTGGATTCCATTACAAATATTAAGTATTTTACACCGCAAAGCTATCAGAGGTTTCATATCTCTGGTTGCCATAACTCCGAGCTCACTATTGCTAAGTCCGAGGATAAGCGTTTTGAGCCAGTGGCGTACTGTCACAAGGGCATGATTGGAAATGGCCATGCCTCCCGTGTTTGGAAAGGTGTTCCGTGGCGCAACAATTCGAAGACAAATTTCATCGTAAGTTCTATTACTTGCGTCTGTCTGTGACCGACGTATGTAATTTCAAATGTACCTATTGCCTTCCTGATGGCTATAAGCCATCGGGCAATAAAAACTCGTCTTTTTTATCTCTCCCTGAAATCAAACGGGTCGTAAAAGCATTCGCTGATTGTGGCACGTCAAAAGTGCGCATCACTGGTGGTGAGCCTAGCTTGCGCAAAGATTTCACTGACATCATTCATTCTGTCGCAACGACGCCAGGCATCAAAAAGGTGGCGACGACGACCAACGGCTACAGAATGGCGAAGCAAGTTGCAGACTGGCGTGAAGCCGGTTTAACAAACATCAACGTGAGTGTAGATAGCCTTGACCCGCGTATGTTTCATCAAATCACAGGTGAAAATAAGTTTACTGAAGTCATGAATGGTATCGAACGTGCGTTCGAGGTCGGTTATGAGCAAGTAAAAGTTAATGTGGTGTTGATGAAAGATCTGAACCATCACGAGCTGCCAGCGTTTCTTAACTGGATAAAAGATCGTCCAATCCAACTGCGTTTCATTGAGTTGATGCAAACGGGTGAGATGGATGAGCTATTTAATAAGCACCATGTATCCGGAGTTGCAATTCGTAACCAGCTAATTGCAAATGGTTGGTTGCTGAAAGTGCGCTCGCATAATGATGGTCCTGCGCAAGTATTTGTTCATCCTGATTACAAGGGTGAAATAGGTCTTATCATGCCTTATGAAAAAGACTTTTGTGAAAGCTGCAACCGACTGCGCGTTTCTGCGATGGGTAAGCTGCACCTATGTCTGTTTGGAGACCACGGTGTAGAATTGCGTGATCTTTTGGAACGTGATGAGCAAGAGAGTGAGCTTATTGAACGTATCCAGGCGCAGTTACAAACAAAGTCGGTAAGCCACTTCTTGCATGATGGTAATACTGGTATGACGCCACACCTCGCGTCTATCGGCGGCTAACTTCATTCAATTTTTAGAGCGAGCTCAGTGATAAGCTGGCTCTAACTTTTTCCGAATCGATACTAAGCGTATCAAAGCTAATTAAGAGAATAGGTGAACAAATGGGTCACGCTGAAAGCAAATTCCAACCTGCAAATATTGCCGTTCTAACGGTATCTGACACTCGTACTGAAGAAAACGATACCTCTGGTCGTTACCTAGCTGAGCATGCTCAAGAAGCGGGTCACAACGTAGTAGACAAGCAAATTGTTATTGATGACATGTATAAGATCCGCGCGATTGTTTCTCAATGGATTGCTGATGAAAGCGTACAAGCGATCATGATTACTGGCGGTACAGGTTTCACCTCACGTGATAGCACGCCAGAAGCACTTAAGCCTCTATTTGATAAAGAAGTTGAAGGTTTTGGTGAGTTGTTCCGTATGGTGTCGTACGAAGAGATCGGTACGTCTACGATTCAGTCTCGTGCGATTGCTGGTTTTGCTAACCACACCGTGATCTTCGCAATGCCTGGTTCAACTGGTGCGTGTCGCACAGGCTGGACAAAAATTATTAAACAGCAGTTGGATGCAAGTCATCGCCCTTGTAACTTCATGCCACACCTATCTGTATAACCTTTCCTAAAAGCGAAGGAAAAATAATGACCCAATTTACACATATCAATGCTTCTGGCGAAGCAAACATGGTTGACGTGTCAGCAAAAACGGAGACGGTTCGTGAAGCTCGTGCTGAAGCATTTGTTCACATGGCCCCAGAAACACTTCAACTGATTGTCTCTGGCCAGCACCACAAAGGTGATGTATTTGCGACGGCTCGTATTGCTGGTATTCAAGCTGCGAAGAAAACTTGGGATTTGATTCCACTTTGTCATCCGCTACTACTCTCTAAAGTTGAAGTTCAACTGGAAGCTATCGAAGCAGAAAACAAAGTTCGCATCGAATCAGTATGTAAACTTGCGGGTAAAACTGGTGTGGAAATGGAAGCGCTCACGGCAGCTTCCGTTGCTGCTCTAACGATTTACGATATGTGTAAAGCAGTACAAAAAGACATGGTCATTGGTCAAGTTCGTCTACTAGAGAAAACGGGTGGTAAATCTGGTCACTTTAAGGTGGAATCATGATTAAAGTACTTTTCTTTGCTCAAACTCGCGAGCTGATTGGCATCGACAGTGTCGAGTTAGACGGGCCGTTTGAAACGGTGGAATCCATTCGTGCACATCTAGTGGAAGAAGGCACTAAGAAAGATGGCAAGTGGGATTTAGCGCTCGAGCCAGGAAAGCTACTTGCTGCAGTGAACCAATCCATCGTCCCTCTGGATACACAAGTAAAAGCAGGTGACGAAGTTGCGTTTTTCCCGCCGGTAACTGGGGGTTAAGATGGATTCTCGTGTTTCTGTACAAATTGAAGACTTTTCGGTTGAGCAAGAATATCAACGTCTATCTGAAGGGACGGCTGCCGGCGCTGTCGTTACATTCGTTGGTAAAGTTCGAGATATGAACCTTGGGGATAATGTCATTGGTTTACATCTAGAGCACTATCCGGGGATGACAGAGAAGAGCTTGAGCGACCTTTGCGATCAAGCTGAGTCTCGCTGGCCACTATTAGGTGTACGCGTTCTTCATCGTGTCGGAGATATGGATAGCGGTGATCAAATTGTATTTGTGGGCGTTTCCAGTGCGCACCGCGGCGCGGCATTTGATGCGTGCGAGTTCATCATGGATTATCTGAAAACCCAAGCACCATTTTGGAAAAAAGAGCGTACGACGAATGAAGATCGTTGGATTGAGTCGCGCGACACCGATCATCAAGCTGCACAGCGTTGGGAAAAATAGAACTAACCCGCATTCTAGTGAAAAAAGCTAAGTGCTAATGGCACTTAGCTTTTTTTGTATTTATCTTCATTGTATTGCTCACTTTGTTTCAATATTTCCTATCTTTTGTCTGGTGATATTCTTCACAATAAAAGTTTTTTGCCCAATATATAAACAATTATTTGTTAGACTTGATTTGTCATAAATGTTAAATGATGTGTAAATATCTAGCATAAGATGCTAGTAAATGGTTTAAACTCAGATTAATCGAAAGTTTCGCCTGTTAAATGTCGCTTCTGGTCTTTATTTGGCTGGTGAATGCTTTGGGGTTAGAGTTTACTGCTAGATATGTGTGGTTTAGTCAGCATTATTGGTTTTTTTGCTACATTTTTATGGCAAATTACTTCAATGATTGCTAATGTGTGCCGCAGTCTTTGTAAGGTTTTAGACTTTTGTGCTCAGAAAGTGCACTAAAAAAATCTAAAACTCTGACCGTTCCAGGCCCTTACAAAGAAGTCATGGATGCTAACGAAAAAATTTGGAGTTTTACGCATGTATAAGAATAAAATCACGCGCGCTTTATTTATTGGTGCTGGTCTTTCTCTCGCTCTAGCTGGTTGTGGTGAAAAGCCTGCGGAGAAACAAGCTGCTGAGCCTGCTCCGGCTCCAGCCCCTGAAGCTAAATCTGATTCTAAAGAGCCAAAACTTGCTGCTGTTCAAGAATTGGTGCGTGGTAACGGTACAGAAGTTGCGACAATAGACCCTCATAAATCTCAAGGTGTTCCAGAATCCCACGTGATTCGCGATCTTCTTGAAGGCCTTGTAAACCAAGATGCGGACGGTAACACTATCCCTGGTGTTGCAGAATCTTGGGAAACTGAAGACAACAAAACATACACTTTCCACTTACGTGAAGACGCAAAATGGTCAAACGGTGATCCTGTCACTGCAGGTGATTTCGTTTACAGCTTCCAACGTGCAGTCGATCCAGCAACCGCCTCTCCATATGCTTGGTACATGGAATACACCAAGATGAAGAACGCAAAAGACATTGTTGCGGGTAAAAAAGATAAGAGCGAGTTAGGTGTTAAAGCGGTTGACGATCACACGTTAGTGGTTGAGTTAGATACTGCAGTACCATATTTTGTAATGATGATGGGCCACACGACAGTGAAACCTGTTCATCAAGCAACTGTTGAAAAGTTCGGCGATCAATGGACGAAGCCAGAGAACTTTGTAGGTAACGGTGCTTATGTTGTTGACAACTGGGTTGTAAACGAGCGTTTGGTTCTAAAACGTAACGAACAGTACTGGGACAACGAAAACACGACGCTTGACCAAGTTACTTTCCTACCAATCGAGAACCAAGTAGCGGAAATGAACCGCTTCCTAGCGGGTGAAATCGACTTCACGAACGAGCTGCCTACAGAGCACTTCAAGCGTCTGAAGAAAGAGCACCCACAAGAAGTGTCTGTAACCGGTAACTTATGTACTTACTACTACATCTTCAATACGAAGAAAAAGCCGTTTGATGATGTTCGCGTGCGTAAAGCGATTTCTTATGCGATTGACCGTAACATTGTGACTGATGCGATTTTAGGTCAAGGTCAAAAGCCAGCTTACTTCCTAACACCTGAAATTACGGCAGGTTTCAACCCAGAAATCCCTGCATACGGCAAAATGACGCAAGAAGAGCGTAACGCAGAAGCTGCGCGTCTATTGGAAGAAGCGGGTTACGGCGCAGACAACCCTCTTGAATTTAACCTTCTATACAATACATCAGAGAACCACAAGAAACTTGCGGTTGCACTGGGTTCAATGTGGAAGAAGACGCTTGGTCTAGACGTTACGCTAGAAAACCAAGAGTGGAAAACTTACCTATCTACCAAAGATTCTGGCAACTTTGAGGTTGCTCGTGCAGGTTGGTGTGGCGACTACAACGAAGCTTCATCTTTCCTAACGCTGATGATGAGTAATAACACTACTGGTGGTATTCACTACGACAGCAAAGAGTACGATACGATCATGAACAAAGCATTTGCTTCAACTTCTGACGAAGAGCGCCAAGCACTTTACCTAGAAGCAGAGAAGTTGATGGCAAAAGATATGCCAATCGCACCTATCTACCAGTACGTGAAATCACGTCTACTATCACCGAAAGTTGGTGGCTTCCCAGTAAATAACGCGGAAGACAAGATTTACTCTAAAGATCTCTACATCACAGAGTAATTCGTAACTCGATAGAACTATAAAAATGAGGCCCTACATGTGAGAAATTGCATGTAGCGCCTATCTTTAGTCCAAAAGAATTGGACGACTTCTTTAATTTAACTGTCACAGACTGAAAGAGTGAGTTTATGCTTAAATTCATCGCAAAAAGGATATTTGAGGCGATCCCAACAATGTTGGTTTTGATCACCGTATCTTTCTTTCTTATGCGCTTTGCACCGGGAAACCCTTTCTCGACAGAGCGTCCATTGCCACCCGAAGTAATGGCAAATATCGAAGCTAAATATGGCTTGGATAAACCTGTATTTGAACAATACACCACGTATTTGACCAATGTTATCCAAGGTGATTTCGGACCGTCATTTAAATACCTTGATTACTCAGTAAACGAGCTGATCGCGGTTGCCTTACCTGTTTCGGCTAAAGTGGGCTTCATCGCCTTTATCTTTACTTTGATAATGGGGGTTACCGTCGGTACCATTGCTGCGCTCAAGCAAAATACTTGGATTGATTACACCATTATGTCGACTGCGATGCTTGGTGTCGTAATGCCATCCTTTGTATTAGCGCCTGCGCTTATCTACATATTCTCGCTTCACTGGAATATCTTCCCTGCGGGCGGTTGGCAAGATGGTAGCTGGCAGTATTTAGTGCTTCCTGTTATTGGTATGTCGCTACTGTATGTTGCTACCTTTGCTCGTATCACGCGTGGTTCGATGATCGAAACCCTAAACAGTAACTTTATTCGTACGGCACGTGCTAAAGGTCTAAGTTACCGTTACATCATTATCAAACACGCTCTGAAGCCGGCACTTCTCCCTGTTGTTTCTTACATGGGGCCAGCTTTCGTAGGTATCATCACCGGCTCCGTTGTTATCGAAACCATTTTTGGTCTGCCTGGTATTGGTAAACTATTCGTTAACGCTGCATTTAACCGTGACTACTCGCTAGTAATGGGGGTAACCATTCTGATTGGTTTCCTATTCATTCTATTCAACGCGATTGTAGATATTTTACTTGCAATGATTGACCCGAAAATTCGCTACTAACAGGGACGTTTGGTTATGTTAACGAAAAAAGAAAACCTAGAAGCGATTGAGAAATTCTCCGAAAACTTGGAGATTGAAGGTCGTAGTCTTTGGCAAGATGCTCGTATCCGTTTCATGCGCAATAAAGCGGCGATGGTGAGCTTATTCCTTCTTGTTCTAATGACGTTGGCGGTTATTATCCTGCCAATGATCGCACCGTACACATTTGATGATACTGACTGGTACGCGATGCACGTTGCACCGAATGCTGACCATTGGTTTGGTACTGACAGCTTAGGCCGTGATTTATACGTGCGTACGCTAATTGGAGGTCGTATTTCGTTGATGGTGGGTGTTATGGGTGCATTTGTAGCGGTACTGATTGGTACGCTCTACGGCGCAGCATCTGGTTTCATCGGCGGTAAAGTTGACCGCGTAATGATGCGTATTCTAGAAATTTTATACGCGGTACCGTTTATGTTCCTGGTGATTGTACTGGTAACATTCTTCGGTCGTAACATCATGCTGATCTTCGTTGCGATTGGTGCTATCGCATGGCTAGATATGGCGCGTATCGTACGTGGTCAGACTCTTAGTCTACGTAGCAAGGAGTTTATCGAAGCGGCACATGTGTGTGGTGTAAGCAACTGGAAAATCATTACTCGTCATATCGTACCGAACGTACTGGGTATTGTAGCGGTATACTCTACGCTGCTTATCCCAAGTATGATTCTAACGGAATCATTCCTATCATTCCTTGGTCTTGGTGTTCAGGAACCAATGACAAGTTGGGGCGCTCTTCTACAAGAAGGTGCACAGACAATGGAAGTAGCAATCTGGCAGCTGGCATTCCCAGCAGTGTTCATGGTTGTGACGCTATTCTGCTTCAACTACGTTGGTGACGGCCTGCGCGATGCGCTGGATCCAAAAGACAGATAATTAAAAGATAAGATTAAGGAAGCAATGATGAGCTTATTAGATGTCAAAGATCTGCGCGTCGAATTCACCACGCAAGATGGTATCGTAACCGCAGTAAACGATTTGAACTTTTCTCTCAACCAAGGCGAAACCTTAGGTATCGTTGGAGAGTCGGGATCAGGTAAATCTCAAACCGTATTCGCAATCATGGGCCTTTTGGCTAAGAACGGTATTATTTCTGGTAGCGCAAAGTTTGAAGGCAAAGAAATCCTAAACTTACCAGAAAAAGAACTGAACAAAGTGCGTGCGGAACAGATCGCAATGATCTTCCAAGACCCAATGACATCACTGAACCCTTACATGAAAGTGAGTGATCAGTTGATGGAAGTGCTTATGCTGCACAAAGGCATGGGCAAAGCGGAAGCATTTGAAGAATCAGTACGCATGCTGGAAGCGGTAAAAATCCCTGAAGCGCGTAAGCGTATCACGATGTACCCGCATGAGTTTTCAGGCGGTATGCGTCAGCGTGTAATGATCGCGATGGCGTTGTTATGTCGTCCTAAACTGCTTATTGCCGATGAGCCAACAACAGCACTTGATGTGACGGTACAAGCACAGATCATGGACTTGTTGAATGAGCTGAAATCTGAGTTCAACACAGCGATCATCATGATCACGCACGACCTTGGTGTGGTTGCAGGTTCGTGTGACAAGGTGCTGGTGATGTATGCAGGCCGTACTATGGAGTACGGTAACGTAAACGAAATTTTCTACAATCCAAGCCATCCTTATGCGGAGGGGCTGCTGAAGGCGATTCCTCGCCTCGATACTGAAGGTGAAATTCTGCCGACCATTCCTGGTAATCCACCAAACTTGCTTCGTCTACCGCCGGGCTGCCCTTATCAAGAGCGCTGTCACCGTGTGATGGATCGTTGTAAGCGCGAGGCGCCAATTCTGACACCATTTGGTGATGGTCGTCAGCGTGCATGTTTTTCTGAATGGGAGGCTTGGAACAAATGAACGCAGTAGACAAAAAACTAATTCTGGACATTTCTGAGCTGAAAGTTCACTTCAGCATTGCCTCAAAGTCGGCATGGCCGTGGTCAAAGCCTTCGAGCCTGAAAGCGGTAGATGGCGTGAATGTTCGACTATACGAAGGGGAAACGCTTGGTGTAGTAGGTGAATCAGGTTGTGGTAAATCGACGTTTGCTCGTGCCATCATTGGTCTGGTTGAAGCTACTGACGGCCAAGTAGTGTGGTTGGGTCAAGACCTTACTAAAATGAAAAGCGTTCAGCGCCGTGAGACGCGTAAAGAAATTCAGATGATTTTCCAAGACCCATTGGCATCGCTGAATCCGCGTATGACTGTTGGTGATATCATTGCTGAACCTCTTGAGACATTCTATCCAGAACTGTCTAAGCAGGAAGTGAAAGATCGCGTTAAAGAGATGATGGCGAAAGTTGGCCTATTACCTAACGTGATTAACCGTTACCCACACGAGTTCTCGGGTGGTCAGTGTCAGCGTATCGGGATAGCGCGTGCGCTTATCCTTAAGCCTAAGATGATCATTTGTGACGAGCCAGTATCGGCGCTTGATGTATCTATTCAAGCTCAGGTGGTTAACCTACTTAAAGAGATTCAAAAAGAGTTAGGGCTTTCTCTGGTATTCATTGCGCATGACTTGTCTGTCGTTAAACACATTTCAGATCGCGTTTTAGTTATGTATTTAGGTAATGCCGTGGAACTTGGCGAGGCCGAGGCTCTGTTTGCTGATCCTAAGCACCCATATACGCGTGCGCTGATGTCTGCGGTTCCGATCCCGGACCCGGATATTGAGCGCAATAAGAAAATCCAAATGTTAGAGGGTGATCTTCCTTCACCTATCAACCCACCGTCGGGTTGTGTATTCCGCACTCGTTGCCCACAAGCAACCGAAGAGTGTGCGAAGACGAAGCCAAGCATTTTAGGTAATGACGTTCACGCTGTATCTTGTTTACACGTTAGTGTATAAATTCAGCCTGTGACGGGCTTAAGCGCGACACCTTCATCGGGTCGCGCTTTTTTTATGTGTCTGATTTATACATTCGAATTTCTTGAACATGATGTCCTAAGTTCGATGATTCTCTGTTTGATAGGAAACGCTAATATAGACACAAACAGAACGAGAGGAGAGCAATCATGGGTAAGTTGGTTGAAGGTGTTTGGCAAGATGTCTGGTATGACACAAAATCAAATGGTGGCAAATTTGTGCGCGAAGATGCCGGATTCCGTAACTGGGTTAAAAACGACCCTGATGCGGAGTTTACACCAGAGTCCGGTCGATACCATTTGTATGTCTCTCTTGCTTGTCCTTGGGCACATCGAACCCTCATTTTCCGCAAGCTGAAAGGTTTAGAACCACATATTGATGTCACGGTCGTTTGCCCTGATATGCTCAGCCAAGGTTGGCAAATGGGGCTTCCTGAGCCATTGTTTGGTCACACGCGCATGTATCAAATTTACACGCAGGCCAAACCCGATTACACGGGCCGCGTAACCGTGCCTGTACTTTGGGATAAAAAGACCAATACTATTGTGTCAAACGAGTCGTCAGAGATCATTCGCATGTTTAACTCGGAGTTCAATGCGTTAACAGGGAATCACGACGACTACTATCCAGAACATCTAAAACACGTTATTGATGAGTGGAACGATTTTGTTTATCCGAATGTCAACAACGGAGTGTATCGTTGTGGCTTCGCGACTACACAAGAGGCGTATGAAGAAGCGTTTGATTCTTTGTTTAATGCGTTAGATAAAATCGATGCTCACTTAGCGACGCATCGTTACTTAGCAGGGAACACAATTACTGAGGCTGATTGGCGTTTGTTTACGACTCTTATTCGTTTTGATGCGGTGTATGTTGGGCATTTCAAGTGTAACAAGCAGCGCATCGCAGACTACGAAAATATACAAGGCTACTTAAAAGAGTTATATCAAGTCGAAGGCGTCGAAGAAACGACGGATTTCTATCACATTAAACGCCACTACTACTTCAGCCACACTGGGATTAATCCGACGCAAGTTGTACCAAAAGGGCCTGATTTAGACCTAAATACTCCTCATGGAAGAGAAAGGATTGGCTAGTTTGCTGCTTCCATCGCAAATGAAAAAGTACTTAACGGTTAGCAATGACGTTAAGTACTTTTGTGTCATCTAAATACCGGGAGTAGGAAGTTTACTTTTTCATTCATCGCCACCTTACTTAGCGCGTACGATGTCCATCACTAGCTTTCCGTCCACTTTTACAGGACCGTCCTCTTTAGCGCCGAGCGTATACTCAAACACACCAGTCTTCATGCCACCTTTCTCTCCGTGGACCATTAACATCAGCATATCGCCTGATTCTACTGGTTCCATCAAAATTGCATTTACGTTTTCATTCTTTCCCATTTTTAACGGAGCGTAGCCGATAACAGGACCAGGCTTCATTGATTCGTCTGTTCGGTGGACAACCATCCACCCATTGTCATCAGCATGAGCCATTTCAGCGGTCACCGTTCCTCCGGACATATCTTGATCGACGCCTTTAATACTCGGGGCGGAAAAGCTGAATGAAGAAAAACTAATCAGAAACGCAGCTAAACCAAACTTTATCAGTGATGTATTGATGAAATCCTTCATATGTATTCCTTAGCAGTCAATGAGTTTGTGTATTGCAGTAGCTTTTACGTATTTCCTAGCAAAAAAGTTTAGCTAAAACGTAAATAATGCCGATAAATTGAACAGGGACCGTGCTGCTTTGGAGCCAATGCATTTTTGGGAGTGGGTCAATCGGTGTAATAACAAGCACGAGCAATGTCGGTTAGGTATGGGGGGGCGATAGGGAGAAAAGCTTTGTGCACCAGTAATTATAGGTTGTGCAGTAATTGGTATAAAAAACAAATAAGTGTTCTGGCCAGCAATAGAAAAAGCCCTCGACGAATCGAGGGCTTTGTATCTATATCCAACTAGATGTCAGAAGCGATTATTTAGCTTCTTGGTCTGCTTGGATAGCTGTTAGAGCGATGGTGTACACGATGTCGTCTACTAGCGCGCCACGAGACAAGTCGTTTACAGGCTTACGCATACCTTGCAGCATTGGACCGATAGATACTAGGTCAGCTGAACGTTGTACCGCTTTGTAAGTTGTGTTACCCGTGTTTAGGTCTGGGAATACAAATACTGTCGCTTTACCTGCAACTGGAGAGTTTGGTGCTTTAGAAGCAGCAACGTTTTCCATAATAGCAGCGTCGTACTGTAGAGGACCGTCAATGATAAGATCAGGACGTTTCTCTTGAGCCAGTTTTGTTGCTTCACGTACTTTATCAACGTCTGCACCCTTACCAGATTCACCTGTAGAGTAAGAGATCATTGCAACGCGTGGTTCGATACCGAATGCTGCTGCAGAGTCAGCAGATTGGATAGCGATTTCAGCAAGCTGTTCAGCAGTTGGATCTGGGTTGATTGCACAGTCACCGTAAACCAGTACTTGATCAGGCAGAAGCATGAAGAATACTGAAGATACGATAGACGCATTTGGTGCCGTCTTGATGATTTGGAACGGAGGAACGATAGTGTTCGCCGTAGTGTGAACAGCACCAGAAACTAGGCCGTCAACTTCGTCGTTCTCAAGCATCATTGTGCCTAGGAATACTGAATCTTGTAGCTTCTCACGAGCCACAACTTCAGTCATGCCTTTCGCACCGCGCAACTCAACTAGGCGAGCAACGTAGTTTTCACGAACAGCATCTGCATCAATGATGGTTACACCAGTACCTAGCTCAACGCCTTGTTGAGCCGCTACGCGACGGATTTCATCTGGGTTACCTAGAAGTACACAGTCTGCAATGCCGCGTTCAGCACAGATCGCTGCTGCTTTAACTGTGCGTGGTTCGTCACCTTCTGGAAGAACGATACGCTTACCTGCTTTACGAGCAAGTTCAGTTAGCTGGTAACGGAACGCTGGTGGGCTTAGACGACGAGACTTCTGAGTGCCTTCAGTCATAGACTCGATCCAGTTACCGTCGATGTGGCCAGCAACGTGTTCGTTGATGAACTCGATACGCTCTTTATCGTCTGCAGGTACTTCGATGCTGAAGCTCTGTAGGTTTAGAGACGTTTGCCAAGTGTTACCTTGTGCTTTGAATATAGGTAGACCAGTGTCGAATGCTGGTTTACATAGGCCTTCGATTTCGCTAGGGATATCGTAACCGCCAGTTAGCAGTACAGCACCAATATCCACACCGTTCATTGCAGCAAGAGAAGCAGCAACGATAACATCAGGACGGTCTGCAGAAGTAACAAGTAGAGAACCCGGTTTGAAGTGCTCAATCATGTTTGGCAGAGAACGTGCACAGAAAGTGATGCTCTTGATGCGACGAGTGTTGATGTCACCTTCGTTGATGATATCTGCTTTCAGGTGCTTAGCCATGTCGATTGCGCGAGTCGCAATCAGATCAATGCTCCATGGCACACAACCTAGTACACGAATTGGAGAAGTGTTAAAAATTTCCATCACTTTCAATTCGTTTTGTTTCGCGCTGTCTGCATCGTCAAAGATTTCAGATAGGTCAGGGCGAGTACGGCCAGCTTCGTCAACAGGAGCGTTTAGCTTGTTGATGATAACACCTGAGATGTTTTTGTTTTTAGTGCCGCCGAAGTTAGAACATGCTACTTCGATACGCTCTTTCAGTTGCGCAGGGTTATCAGTACCTGGAGTCGCAACTAGCACGATTTCTGCACCAAGTGTTGCCGCGATTTCCGCGTTTACTTGGTTTGCAAATGGGTGCTTACGAGTAGGTACAAGACCTTCGATTAGCGTAACGTCTGCGTCTTTGTTGATTTGGTTGTAACGTTCAACAACGGTTTCTAGCAGCTCGTCCATGTTGTCGTTACCGATTAGGCTTTCAGCAACAGACATCGCCATTGGTTCACCGATCTTCATATCGCTGTTACGACCAACGATAGTTGAAGTCAGATCTGGCTGATCACCACCTGAACGTGGCTGACAGATTGGCTTGTAGAAAGAAACTTTAACGCCTTTACGCTCCATAGCGCGAAGAACACCCATGCTAACGCTTGTTAGGCCAACGCCTGCGCTAGTAGGGATAAGCATAATAGTACGAGACATTCGTAGAGTACCTTTAGCTATTTGGGGGATAAAAGCTCAACTCTTATTCCATGAAGCTCGAAGAATAGGAGTTGAGCCCCTAAGAAATTCGTTTGAATGAAAATCTGGCTAGCCGAGTGGCTAGCCAGGAATTCAATTAAAGACCTGTCAGGCGAGCAGTGTCTTCAGCGATGACTAGCTCTTCGTTAGTAGAGATAACCATTGCAGGGATACGGCTGTTTTCAGTCGTGATAACGCCTTCGCCGCCGAAGCGAGCTTTAAGGTTAGCTTCGCTATCTACTTCGATACCGAAGATGCCAAGACGGTTTAGAACCATTTCACGGATAGGGCCAGAGTTCTCGCCGATACCGCCAGTGAAAGTGATTGCGTCTAGACGGCCTTCCATTGAAGCAGTGTAGCCAGCAACGTATTTAGCTAGACGGTGACAGAACACGTCCATTGCGCGTGTTGCTTCTTCTTTTTGACCGTAGTTGTCTTCAACGAAACGACAGTCAGAAGTCACTTCAGTTAGACCTTGAAGACCAGACTCTTTAGTTAGCATCGTGTTGATTTGATCAACAGAGTAACCTAGAGCGTCGTGTAGGTGGAAGACGATAGCAGGGTCGATGTCGCCACAGCGAGTACCCATTACCAGACCTTCAAGTGGAGTAAGACCCATAGAAGTGTCTACAGATTGACCGTTCTTGATCGCACATACAGATGCGCCGTTACCTAGGTGACAGTTGATGATGTTTACTTCTTCAACTGGTTTGTTTAGTAGGCCTGCAACTTCACGAGTGATGAACAAGTGAGAAGTACCGTGCATGCCGTAACGACGGATACCGTGTTCTTTGTATAGGTTGTATGGAAGAGCGTATAGGTAAGACTCTTCAGGCATAGTTTGGTGGAACGCAGTGTCAAATACAGCAACGTTTTTCAGCTCTGGGAAGTTTTTCTTAGCCGCTTCGATACCGATGATGTGAGCAGGGTTATGAAGAGGTGCAAATGTTGCAGCGTCTTGAATACCTTTTAGAACTTCATCAGTAATTAGTGCAGATTGAGTGAACTGCTCGCCGCCGTGAACGATACGGTGACCGATTGCGCCTAGGTTAGCTTTAAGCTCTGGCTTAGAAGCAAGAATAGTTTCTACCATAAACGCTAGTGCTTCTTCGTGAGCTGCACCATTGCCTAGTTGAGCTTCGTGCTTGCCATCAAGTTTCCACTTGATGCGAGCTTCAGGAAGGTGAAGACACTCAGCAAGACCTGACAAGTGCTCGTCGCCGTTCTCGGCATCAACAACGGCAAATTTAAGAGAAGAACTACCGCAGTTTAAAACTAAAACTAGCTTAGACATGTATGACTACCTGTTATTCGTCTGATAAAAAATCAGTTAAAGAATGAAAAATTAATCACAAGAATAGCCGATACCCAGAAGGCTGCGTACTAATCCTGGTCAAAAATTGTTCTAATTCCATATAAAGAAATAGTGATGAACCCTTCCATCACTATGATGCGATCCGTGCAGATAGATATCTCGGAGTTGCTTAAATTGTAAATAACAGCAACAATGAGATTGAGGGTCTGCAAAGGATAGCGATAATAAGCAATGATAACAAAAAAAATTTGAAAGAATATTAACTTTCATCAATTTTTTGTACCTTCAGTTGAAATGTTCAACTATTTTTTAGTGAGAGAGCGGTATGAGTAATAAAGTCGGATTGATCCATAGCCTGAAAGATGGCCAGAATTACATGGAGATCTGGCCGGTTCGTAAAGAGCTAAGCGCCATATTTCCGGAACAGCGTATCATTAAGGCGACTCGCTTTGGCATTAAAGTCATGCCGGCCGTTGCTGCGATCAGCGTACTCACTCAAATGGCATTCAACAATTACCACGCGTTACCTCAATCCATTGTTGTCGCCTTGTTTGCGATTAGCTTGCCACTTCAAGGCATTTGGTGGCTTGGTGCTCGATCCAACACGAAATTGCCGCCTTCTTTGGCCTCTTGGTATCGGGAGTTGCATCAAAAAATTGTGGAAACAGGTTTTGCATTAGAGCCTGTCAAAGCTCGCCCTCGTTACAAAGAGCTTGCGATAATATTGAACCGAGCGTTTCGCCAGCTCGATAAATCGTCATTAGAGCGTTGGTTCTAATTTAAATTGTTTGAAATGGAGTGTGCACTGGCCGCTCCATTTTTGATCCTGCCTCTATTACCTACTTTGACGGTCGTTGATGAAGCGAGCGAAGCTTTGTTTACCAAAGATTCTTTCCGGATGAAGAAGTCCCCCCGATCACAAATGTTGCTTTAGTGTTAAATCTTTCTTTTCTTTACTAAGACTTAGTAGTAATAATAAAAACAAGATGCGCAAGAAGTGCACAGTTATATGAACACAACAATACCGCCTTCAAACATTTGAATTCACGAGTCGATACACATATTGAAAGCTCGTGAAACAAGGACGAAGTCACATCAAGGAGTTATGATGAAAACGAAACGTTTATTAGCCACTGCCGTTCTATCAGCTACTGCTATTTTCTCTTCTACCAATGTACTGGCCGCCACTGCAACTGTCGCAGTTTCACAGATTGTCGAACACCCGGCGTTAGACGCGACGCGCCAAGGGTTACTTGATGGTTTGAAAGCGAAAGGCTACGAAGAAGGCAAAAATCTAGAATTTGATTATAAGACCGCACAGGGTAATCCAGCGATTGCGGTGCAAATTGCCCGTCAGTACGTCGGCGAAAATCCTGATGTGTTAGTTGGCATCGCGACACCTTCGGCACAAGCTTTGGTGTCGGCTACTCGCTCTATTCCTGTTGTCTTTACTGCGGTAACAGATCCGGTTGGTGCGAAATTGGTTAAGTCGATGGAACAACCAGGTAAAAACGTAACTGGCCTGTCTGATCTTTCACCCGTTGCTCAGCATGTCGATCTCATCCAAGAAATTCTTCCTCAGGTGAAAAGCATCGGGGTTGTATTTAATCCCGGTGAAGCTAATGCCGTGACTTTAGTTGAATTATTAAAAGAAAGCGCAAAAGCAAAAGGCATACAAGTGGTTGAAGCGACCGCACTAAAAAGCGCTGATGTTCAGTCTGCGACTCAAGCGATTGCAGCGAAATCAGACATTCTTTACGCCCCAACAGACAATACAGTTGCAAGTGCGATTGAAGGGATGATTGTGGCAGCGAATCAAGCGAAGAAACCTGTATTTGGTGGCGCGACGTCGTATGTCGAAAAGGGTGCAATTGCAGGCTTAGGTTTTGACTACTACCAGGTTGGTGTACAAACCGCGGATTATGTGGCGGCGATTCTTGATGGTCAAGAACCAGGCAAGCTGGATGTAAAAGTCGCGACGGGTTCTGACCTTGTAATTAATGAAAGCGCAGCATCTAAGCTCGGTATCAAGCTGCCAAGTTCTGTGGTTGAACGTGCGACAAGCATGCAATAAGTAACGTTCTTTTGGGGTAAAGACCGTCACGCTGGTTGGTAGAGGCTTGCCCCAAAATTGATACTCGCCAGACTTCTCGTGTAGAGCATTCTGCTAGAGAAGAAGGGGAGTATACGTTAGAAGTCTTACGTTCAGGTTGGTATTAGCCAGCCTGAGCATGCAGAAAGGAGCAGTTATGTCTGCATTTGCTTTTTTTGGTGCACTCGAAATTGGCTTGATTTATGGCCTAGTCGCTCTGGGTGTGTATCTTACGTTCCGTGTTCTCGACTTCCCCGATTTGAGTGTGGATGGCAGCTTTCCAATGGGAGCTGCGGTGGCTGCAACGGCGATTGTCGCAGGTATTAATCCTTGGCTTGCGACGATAATGGCGATGATAGCTGGTAGTATGACGGGGTGGGTAACCGCTTTTCTGGCTGTTCGGTGTGGTATTTTACACCTGTTAGCTTCCATTCTTACCATGATCGCTGCATTTTCAATTAATATTCGTATTATGGGCAAACCTAATATGGCGTTGCTTGGAGAGGATACGATTCTCACTCCGTTTGAAGCATTGGGCGATGCGATGTTTATTCGCCCTCTGGTTGTTGGGGTCTTAGTTCTTCTTTCCGCTTTCTTTGTCATTCGCCTGCTGAACAGCGACTTTGGTCTTGGTTTACGAGCCACGGGTGTGAATGCGCGTATGGTTTCTGCGCAAGGGGCGAGCACTGGCTTTTATACCTACTTTGGCTTGGCTTTATCTAACGGTTTTGTCGGATTCGCAGGCGCGTTGTTTGCACAAACGAACAGCTTTGCAGATGTGACCTCTGGCGTGGGCACCATTGTGGTTGGTTTGGCTGCTGTGATTTTGGGCCAGACCCTCATTCCGGGGCGAAAAATTTGGGTTGCGGTATTTGCTGTCATCATCGGTTCGGTACTTTATCGCCTTGCAGTGGCTTTCGCTTTGAGCTCTGGCATGTTTGGTTTACAAGCTTCAGACCTCAACCTGGTTACCGCAGTATTGGTGGCTGTGGCGCTTATTGCTCCAAAGCTAAAACAGAGCATGAGAGCGAAACAACGCGTTACTGATGCTAAACAAGCGGCATCAAAAAATGGTTCTGGGGAGGCATTATGATCGAACTAAATAATATTCAGGTCACGTTCAACCCTGGGACGATTTTGGAAAATCGTGCATTGAAAGGCGTCTCTTTAGAGGTTCCAGAGCATCAATTTCTTACCGTGATTGGTTCTAATGGCGCAGGAAAATCGACGTTGCTTGGTGCGGTGACAGGTGAGACGCCGATGATAGGTGGTCAGGTGATCATTGATGGCAAAGACGTCACCAAGCAGACGGTTGCCCAACGTGCAACGCAATGCGCCCGAGTGTTTCAAGATCCATTGGCCGGGACTTGTGGTGAACTGACGATAGAAGAGAACATGGCTCTCGCGCACATGCGTGGTAAAAAACGCAGCTGGGGGTTGGCGCTCTCTACCAAACGTCGCAAGCTGTTCCAAGAGCGAATTAGCATCCTCGGTCTTGGTTTAGAAGACCGCTTGGGCGATAGCATTGGGTTGCTGTCTGGTGGACAACGACAAGCCGTTAGCCTTGTGATGGCGACGTTATCGGAGAGTAAGTTGTTGTTGCTTGATGAACACACGGCTGCGCTTGATCCTCGTATGGCGGCGTTTGTTATCGACTTAACTAAACGTATTGTCGATGAGTTCGATTTAACCGTGATGATGGTGACGCATTCGATGAAAGACGCATTAGCATGTGGCGATAGGACCGTAATGCTTCACCAAGGTGAAATTGTGCTTGATGTGGCTGGAGAGCAGCGCGCTAACATGCAAGTACCAGACTTGTTGGATATGTTCTCCAAAGTGCGTGGTGAAGAGCTGGCAGATGACAGTCTTTTGTTGAACTAAGCGGTATCCGACAAGTCACTACGCCTACTAAGTGTGATCCTCCTTGGGAAAATTGGCTGATATGTCAACTCGCAGGGAGGATTTCTTGTCTCTAATTCTTCAATAACATAGTGGCATATCCGATGACGAGGAGTGCCCATAATGAACCTGCCATTTATTTTTCATAGTCAAACTATTGATGGTTTAGCTTTTAATGACGAGCAAGTTACAGTCAGACTGAAAACCGAGACATTGGATTTTGATTCCGTCTATGTGCGTATTGAGCCGGACAATGAAGAATATCTGGTCGATATGGCTCAAGTAGGAACAGCTGGTGAATTATTACTATGGGAGGCATCGTTTCGACCAAATCAAGATCGAGATGTCACACATTATGTGTTTAAGCTCCTCAAAGACGGACAACAATACTGGCTCGATGCACGAGGCGTACAAAAGCGTATTCCACCCAAAGAGTTCCACTTTAAGTTGAATGTAGAGCATCAACCACCAAGCTGGGTCCAAGAGCAAGTTTTCTATCAAATCTTTCCTGACCGTTTTTCTGCTAGTAAAAGTGAGTCTGATATTCGCCACGCTTATGCTCAGTATGATTCTGCATCGATCGTCAAGGCGTGGGGAGATGCGGTAGGCTCTCACCAAAATACCGGGGCACGTGAATTCTTTGGCGGCGACCTCAAAGGTGTGGAGCAAAAGTTGGACTATCTTGAACAGCTCGGCGTTACTGCGCTTTATTTTAATCCGATCTTTTCTTCACCAAGTAATCATAAATACGACACCACTGATTACTTCACTGTTGACCCTATGTTCGGCACCAACGATCAGTTTGCTGAACTGTGTGAGAAAATCCGTGGTAAGAATATGAAGATTGTCTTAGACGCGGTGTTTAACCACACGTCAGTGCATCATCCTTGGTTTGATATCCAACAAAAAGGAGAAGGAGCGTATGGCAATCCGCAGTCAAAGTTCCGTGATTACTACTTTTTCGAAGGCGAAACCAATCACTACATTGGTTGGAAAGGCATTGGTAACTTACCGGTTCTGAACTTTGAAAATGAACAGGTGCGCGACTACATCTACCAAAGTGAAGATTCTGTCATCAAGTATTGGCTGAAGCCACCGTACTTGGTTGATGGCTGGCGGTTTGATGTAATCCATATGCTTGGCGAAGGAGACGGCGCGAAAAACAATGCTCATTATGTGGCAGCGTTTCGTCATGCAACTAAGTCAGTAAACCCGAATGCTTATGTGTTAGGTGAGCACTTTTTTGAAGCAACGCAGTGGTTGCAAGGTGATCAAGAGGATGGGGCGATGAACTACTACGGTTTTGCTCATCCAGTCCGAGCTTTTATCGCACGACAAGATATTATGTACGATCCAATCAACATTGATGGTTTGGAGTTTAAAGCATGGTTGGACGAAGCCAGAGCAAAAATCCCATTTTCTAATCAGCTATCGCAGCTAAATCAACTCGATAGTCACGATACTGCTCGGTTTATCACATTGGTTGATGGTGATAAGCGTAAAATGAACATCGCGCTAGCAATGCTTATGACTTACGTTGGCACGCCTTGTATTTACTATGGGAGTGAAGTCGGTCTAGAAGGAGGGCTAGACCCGGATAATCGTCGTTGTTTTCCTTGGAATGAAATTGAAAGTTCACAATGGCTATCGCTTTACCAACAATGGATCAAGATCCGTAAACAATGTAAGCCTTTAGAGTCGGGCTGTATTCAATGGCTTCATTGCACTAACAACCAGTTGGCGTACGCACGTGTACTGGGTCGTGAAGCAGTCGTTGTAATGGTTAATCTCAGTGGTAATGAATGTTCAATCGATTTACCTATGTGGCAACTGGGCTTGGAGGTTAGCCAAGTTATATCGTTGTTAGATGACACAGAACAGGTTGATTATAAAGGTCATATCTCTGTCAATATGTCGGCACAGAGCTGCAAATTATGGCGACTAAAGTGACACCACACTCTATATTGATTAAACTCCTTTAATATATAAACGGTCTCAAACAGCGCGCACACATTTGTTTGGTCTCTTGTTATCTGGTGCTGCATTGCATGCGTCACCAGATAACGAGTATCAATTTAATAGCAGTCATAAGAGACTATTGACCTTTCATATGCATGGTACTCAATGGTAAACCAAAGGCGATTTAGCCTCTCATTTGTCATCTTTTTTCCTCTGGCGTTATTTGTAGTGGTTTTACTCGTGACAACGAAAAATTACTATGATGCGGTTAACCGCTATATCGATTCTGAGTATTCGCGTATCGAGCGTGCAATGTCTCGCGGTATTAAAGTACTCACGGCTTTAGATTACAGCTTCACCAACTATACCAATTACGCTAACCCACTGTTTGAAGAACATAATTCTTTAGTCAAAGAAGGGCTTTGTTATCTTTGGCCTATAGATGTGTTATTACTCGAAAGTGTTTATAGTGAAGGGTTACCTGCGGTTGACCTTGATTATATGATCGTAGGGGACGAAAGCTTATGTCAGCAAGGTTCAACGATTAACCAGTTAGCTGAACAAAAGGCGGGTTTTGCGCCGTCATTGTCATTTCTGCACGATATTGAATCGCACATTGTTGGAATTCATTACATTGACAAGCGCGGTTACGTTATCTCCTCACCCGATACCTACGCAAAAAATTTCACGAGAGAACTTTTGTCAACGCTAAAAGCCCGACCTTTTTGGCAAAAAACCGCGCAAGATAAAGTGAATATTACCTTGGCTGGACCAGGGCCAGTGTTGGACTCGATGGAAGGTCAAGTCATTAGTATGACGGTACCCGTCTATGAGAAAGGAGAACACCAAGGTGTTTTGTCTATTGATTTTGACATCAATACGCTCATGGCTTCGTCGCTAGGTCTTGTTGGTCAGTTTCATTTGGTTTCCAATTTACAATCCATTCCTTCAAACAGTACACGAATCAAACCAGTCGAATTAGAGCGATTGAGTGCGAATCACAGCATGTACTACGAGTACAACCTTTGGGATGAAGCTAAGAACCTAGCGGTTTTTGAAAAATACAGCCTTATTGTCGCACTATTTATTTACGTGCTGAGTACCGTCGTGTTGTTCTATGTGAATATGCATAGCGAGCGACGCTACTTTAAAGAACTGGCAGCAAGAGACCCAATGACCAGCTTATTGAATCGTCGAGGTATGCAAACCGTGTGGCGTAATAAGATGACAAAAAAACAGGTTGCTTTAGCAGTGTTCGATATTGATAACTTCAAGAAGATCAACGACACCTATGGTCATGATGTCGGTGATTCTGCAATTCAGCTTGTTGCAAAATGTATACGTGAAAATATTCGCCATACCGATGTTGCCTCAAGGTTTGGTGGCGAAGAGTTCGTTTTAGCGATTTATGACGAAGATTCAGAGGGCATTAAACTCATTTTAGACAGAGTAAAAAAGGCCATAGATGAGCGCTCGACACGCGTAACGAAAGAAGGCTTTACGATCTCTGGCGGTGTGGTGTTTAGTAAAGAGAGCCGAGTAGAAAACTTTGATGAATTGTTTAAAGCGGCGGATGAAAAGTTATATCAAGCCAAAAGTACCGGCAAAAATAAGATCTGTTACTAGGATTTAGATACAAAAAAGGACGAGATATTCGTCCTTTTTTGTGTTCGGGAGTTATGCAACCTGAGAGTTTAAGTCATCGCGGTAGCGTTGAATATGCTCAACAATTGGTGCGGCTTTGTTGAACGTTCTGATTTCTCTAAATAGGTCTTTTGCTTCAGGATAAGCTTGACGTAAGTAAGAGAACCATTGTTTTACGCGGTTTGGGTAATACAAGCCTTTATCGCCTTTCATCTCGAACTTGGAGTAATAGATGAGCAACTCAACCACCTCGGGCCATGACATTGGCTGGTGGTTATGTTTTACCATATTGCCTAAGTTAGGGATATTGAAAGCGCCTCGGCACACCATTAAAGAGCTAACGCCAGTCGTTTCAATGCAACGTTGACCGTCTTCATAATTCCAAATTTCACCATTCGCTATCAGTGGGATATCGAAACGTTCGCGAATTTGGTTGATGTAATCCCATTTTATCTCAGAAGCTTTATAACCACCTTGTTTAGTACGTGCGTGTACGGTCAGTTCATTTGCGCCAGCAGACTGAATGGCATCGACAATTTCAAAGCAATCTTCAGGGTTCTCCCAGCCAAGACGAATTTTTGCAGTTACGGGAATGGCTTCTGGAACGGCTTCTCGACAAGCTTTAACCACACGGTGAATGAGCTCTGGATGCTGGAGTAGCGCTGCACCACCTTTACTTTTGTTGACCATTTTGGCTGGGCAACCAAAGTTTATATCAATACCTCTGGCGCCAAGATTTGCCGCTTTAATTGCGTTCTCAGCCATCCAGTTTGGTTCTTGTCCCAACAATTGCACATGTACTGGCACACCAGATGCAGTCTGAGAACCTTGCAACAGCTCTGGGCATAAACGGTGAAATACATGATCGGGTAATAGCTGGTCGATTACCCGAACAAACTCCGTAACACACAGGTCATAGTCGTTTATCTCGGTCAGGATTTGGCGCATCAAATGATCTAAAACGCCTTCCATTGGGCCTAGTACAACTCGCATAGCTTGCCTAATACAGTTTGGTGGTAAAAAGGAGGGCGATTGTAGCGATGTAAGTTAAGTTTGTCATTAAAAGAGTCGAAGCGGCCAATGCAGTCAAACACACAACGTTAGGTTACGTGCTTTTGAGCTCTGAGGTATAATGCCGCCAAATTTATGGGAAACCAGATGCCATGCAATACACATTGATTGAAAAAGGTGAAGTTCACGTTGATGAATCTTGCCAATTTATCGAAGGCGCAGTGTTAGCTGCGAATCTGACGACAAAACCACTCGCTCCTGAAAAGTGGTTAGAGCCGCTATTAGGTGAGGGATTCAAAGCGATTCAACCAGCTGTGGAAGAGCAAATTCACAAGCAGCATAACCGAATTCAACGAAACGAATATTCCGTGCTAGAGCTAACAGGCAAAGAACCTGAACAACTTGCTGATTTTGCCGAAGGCTTTATGTCTGTTTGGCCAATGATTGAAGAACAGTGGCAAGACGTTGAGCTCAATGATGGATTACAGCGTATGCTGCAAGCATTACTGACCACTTTGATGCTGGCGATCGATGAGCCAGCAACGCAGCAACAGATGCGTGACGCAGGTATTGAAACGCCACCGGCCCTGACAGATTTAGTCGACCAGCTTGATTTAATGGTCGGTGAAGTCGCGCTGGGCGCGGATGAGTTGATGGTAGGCAATAAAGCTCAAAGCCTAAACCCATTCAAAGGTATCGGGCGCAATGATCCCTGTCCTTGTGAGAGCGGAAAAAAATTCAAGCAGTGCTGTGGTCAATCACGCGGCTAAATCGAATCGCCGCGCTATCCACTTAACAAAAAGCCGACCAGATGGTCGGCTTTTTGTTAATTTTTACGCGTCAGTAGGATTAACGAATTGGATTAACGCGTTTTGCAGGGAAGAATTGTGCAATTACAATTAATGCCAAAGCGATTAAATTGCCTGCAAAAATTACTACTAACCATTGTGGCATTGATAAATCAAGGAGCTGCCACACAACCTTAGAGCAATCACCATATGCTTCAAACATCCAAGGAACCCACTGATTGAGCGGAGCCCAGCTAGGGAATGTGACGAATAAATCGCAAGTCGCGAATGGTGATGGATTAAACTGGTAGTCAACGTGCTGCATTGCAAGTAACAAACCCTTGTAAGCACTTAATCCCCAGCCTATCAAACCTAGCCAGCGGAAAATTGGGTTCTTGGGTGCCAATATACCAACCATTGCAGCGACGCCCACTCCCATCATCGCGACTCTTTCATAAATACACATGACACATGGTGCAAGCATCATGACGTGCTGAAAATAGAGGGCACATGCTTCAAAGAAAACGACGAATAGCAGAAGCAGTAGCCACGATAAACGTCCCTTTGAAAACTGGTTAAGTGAATTTAAAATAGTCACGTTTTTGTTCCTGTCTGAAATAGAAAAAGCTCTGAATACTCAGAGCTTTTTATCGTGGATAAGTTTCCTAATCAACTCAAATTTTAGTGACCACCGGATACTACGGGAGTCAGATCACCACTATGAGGTAAAATCCAACCAGCTTCGTAGAAAGAAGCGGTTGCAGGCTCTAGGAAGAACATGATTCCCATCAGACCGACAATCGCAAGAACGACGGTGTAAGGCAGCGCCATGATAACCATTCGACCGTAAGACAGACGAATTAATGGAGCGAGAGCCGATGTGAGTAAGAATAGGAATGCCGCTTGACCGTTTGGCGTTGCAACAGAAGGCAGGTTAGTACCAGTATTGATTGCCACCGCCAGTAAGTCGAACTGATCACGAGTAATGAGGCCCTCAATGAGTGCAGTTTTTACTTCATTGATGTAAACCGTACCAACGAACACGTTATCCGACACCATAGATAATAAGCCATTCGCCACATAGAACAGAGCTAGCTGAGTACCTTTATCTTCAACGGCAAGCACCGCATCGATGACTGGTTTAAACAGTTCTTGGTCAATGATTACAGCAACGATCGAGAAAAATACTGCAAGCAGTGCAGTGAAGGGCAGGGCCTCTTCAAACGCTTTCCCCATGGAGTGCTCTTCAATGACACCAGTAAATGCGGTCGCTAAAATGATCACAGAAAGGCCAATTAAGCCGACAGCCGCTAAGTGCAAAGCGAGTGCAACGATCAACCAAACCGCAATAAGACCTTGAACCCAGAGTTTTGCGACATCTTGATTTGTTCGCGTTTTACGCTCTTCACGGTCAAAATCGACGAGGATCTGACGAACGTTGTTAGGAAGCTTCGCGCCGTAGCCAAACACTTTAAGCTTTTCAACTAAAGCACAAGTGATGAGACCACAGAAAAATACAGGTAGTGTCACTGGAGACATACGGATTAGGAATTCACCAAATAACCAACCCGCTTGGTCTGCAATAATTAAGTTTTGAGGTTCACCAACCATCGTGGTTACGCCACCTAAGGCAGTACCTACACCAGCATGCATCAACAAAGAGCGCAAAAAGGCACGATAGTTTTCTAGGTCATCACGCGTTAGTTCAGTGATCGTGTCATCTTGTGTATGGTCATGGTCACCGATAGGGTTACCAGACGCCACTTTGTGATAGATAGAGTAAAAGCCGATCGCCACGCTGATAACAACGGCGATAACCGTCAAGGCATCCAAAAACGCAGACAAAAATGCCGCAGCAAAGCAAAACGCGAGTGATAGTAGGGTTTTAGAGCGAATGCCAAGTAAAATTTTGGTAAAAATGAACAGCAATAGCTGCTTCATGAAGTAGATGCCCGCAACCATAAATACCAGAAGTAGCAGTACTTCGATATTTGCTACTAATTCGTGCTTAACTTGCGCAGGGCTAGTCATGCCGATAGCAATGGCTTCAATAGCAAGTAAACCGCCAGGTTGTAATGGGTAGCATTTTAATGCCATTGCTAGCGTGAAAATAAATTCAGCGACCAACAACCATCCAGCTACAAATGGGTTTATTAGGAAGAATACAATCGGGTTAATTATTAAGAAGGCTATAATGGCAACTTTGTACCAATCAGGCGCTTTACCAAGGAAGTTCTTGATAAAAGCGTTTCCGAGCGATATCGGCATGATAATTCTCTTTATAACAAAATTATGAATAGACACTACAATAGTGCTTAAGTATCTGTTTGTTAGACTTATTAACTAGTCTTTAAAAACAATAACTTAGTAAAACAACAATCCTTTGTTTATTGTAGTCTTGCCAAGTTACTTCCCCTGAACTCAAGCACCGCTCACTTTCGACCGCAAACTCTACACTCAGGCATTTATTAGTCAATAACAAAACGTGATGCTACCGACTAAAATGACTTTTTAAATGTAATAACGCGATCAAAACGGCGTTACTATACCATGAAAGTCTTAAAAAAATCCTCTTGGATTTTAAATGACGGTCAGTGACGAGAAAAGGCAAATTAAGAAAGAATATTAACCGTGATATACAAAGTAATTTTTCATATTTTGAATATAAAAATGTGACACGGTTGTCTTTATTTCTCCGAGATTTGTGAGCTGTTTAATTAAATAAAAATTCATATTTTACTGCTTTCGCTCGCATGTTAGAGCCTCTTAAATTGACACAACATATAGAGTATTAACTCTATGTTATGGAGTCGTTTCCACTATTGATCGTAAATTTTCTCAAACCGCTAAGTAGTGGTATGATGAGTAGTATCGACCCTCAGAAATCAATATTGGATAAAAAGTAGAATGGTCATAAAGGCGAAAAGCCCTGCGGGATTCGCAGAAAAATATATTATCGAGAGCATTTGGAACGGCCGTTTTCCTCCAGGCTCAATTTTACCTGCTGAGCGCGAGCTGTCCGAACTGATTGGTGTTACTCGAACGACTTTAAGAGAGGTTCTTCAACGACTAGCCCGTGATGGATGGCTGACTATCCAGCACGGCAAACCTACGAAAGTTAACCAATTTATGGAGACCTCTGGTCTGCATATTTTGGATACTTTAATGACGCTAGACGTTGATAATGCGACAAACATTGTAGAAGATCTGCTTGCGGCACGTACTAACATCAGTCCTATCTTTATGCGCTATGCATTTAAAGCGAACAAAGAGAGCTCTGAGCGTACAATTAAGAACGTAATCGAATCTTGTGAAGCTTTAATGAATGCGGCTTCCTGGGACGAATTCATCGCTTCTTCGCCGTATGCTGAAAAAGTTCTGCAGAATGTGAAAGAAGATAACGAGAAAGATGAAGCGAAGCGTCAAGAAATCTTGATTGCTAAAACGTTCAACTTTTACGATTATATGCTTTTCCAGCGCCTAGCATTCCATTCAGGAAATCAAATTTACGGTTTGATCTTTAATGGTTTGAAGAAGCTCTACGATCGTGTCGGTAGCTACTACTTCTCAAATCCAGCTTCTCGTGAGCTAGCTCTGAAGTTTTACCATCAATTGCTCGAAACTTGTGAAAGTGGCCAGCGTGAGCAACTACCAGTAGTGATTCGTCATTATGGTATGGAAAGTGCGTTGATCTGGAACGAAATGAAAAAGCAATTACCAACGAACTTCACGGAAGACGACAGCTAAGCGCTGACAAGTTGAATAAACGAAAACCGCAGTGCCTTAGGCCTGCGGTTTTTTTGTTTTTATTTATAAGTCGGCGACGGACCTAGCACCAATAATAAGGCATGGAACGTTTATCCTGCTAGCGAGAGTCTGGGCAACGGTAGATATAATGACTCTACGACATCTGAAAGGACATGGTCGTAAGTATTGAAGATGGTCAATGACAAGTCCGATGTGACGCCATAAAGCTCTGCTTCTGTTAAGTCGACATGACTCCCTGTCACGTATTCATTTAGCGTCTCTATTGAGCGCGTGGAAGCTGGAGAGGTAATGCTAAGTGGAGCGATAACCGCTAGTTGGTTTAGCTTACGCATCATGACCGATGCATAGTTTTTGAAACGCTCATTTCCGCCTTGTTCTCCTAAATCTTGAATGCTGATTCGTAACTGAGTCAGGGTCTCCAAGCTATCCATAATGTTTTGCCAGTTCATGTGATACTCATTATGCAAGTCATCTCTTTGCTCAACCGCTAGCCATGCGATGGTTACTTCATCCATCAAAAACAAGCAATGACGAATCAACTTACCATGCTCCATCTGGTTTCTTGCAACACTATGGTCATCCCATTGTTCAAGTAGTTTCCCTACTTTAATCTGTAATACGCGATACATGGGTTTGTTTTCAAACCGTGAGGTTTCGACTAAAAGATGAAGCTTGTTAGTCAGAGCATCATTAAGAGCGTCCAATTTTTGTTGATCGTTTTGTTGGAATTGAAGCGAGTAGTGAGTAGCAGCTCGGTGGTATCTCAGAAGGTGAACAACATCTCGCAACAATGTTAACAGCTGATATTTGCGCGCATGTTGCTGCTCTCGTTTAGAAGATAAGTGATATATTCCAGCTAAAATAGCGATGGACAATAGTGTGGAAATCAAAACAAACATAACCAACTCCTTGTTAGTGTTTGGACCTAACAAGGAAGATTGCAGTTTTGATGCCACTAATTAAATTCTATTAAAACAGTAATTTAGGGTTGTGATGGGAGAGGTGCTGTACAAGTTTGGTGCACAAATTCCCCAAAAGTGTGAATTCAGTCAAAAAAAGTCCCCGCTGAACTGGCGAGGACTTTTTAAATTTGATTGTAAAGCTACAACTTACATTACGCGCATGCCAGGTTGAGCGCCTTCGTGTGGCTCAAGGATCCACAGGTCACTACCACCAGGGCCTGCCGCTAGGATCATACCTTCAGACATACCAAACTTCATCTTACGAGGTTTTAGGTTTGCTACCATTACCGTTAGCTTGCCTTCTAGCTCTTCAGGTTTGTAAGCTGACTTGATGCCAGAGAATACCTGACGAGTTTCACCACCGATGTCCAATTGGAACTTAAGCAGTTTGTTGGCTTTTGGTACTTCTTCACAAGAGATGATACGAGCGATACGCATATCTACTGCAGCAAAAGCATCGAACTCAATCTCTTCAGCGATTGGTTCTTTGTCTAGCTCGGTTTGGCTAGCCTTGTTCTTTTCCGCTTCAGCTTTCTCTTTCGCCGCCATTTCTACCGCCGCATCTTCTTTAGACGCTTCGATCATAGCTTCAACATTCTTCGGATCGATACGGTTGAACAGTGCTTTGAACTTAGTGATCTCGTGGCCTGTTAGTGGAGCAGCGATGTTTTCCCAAGTTAGCTCTTGGTTTAGGAACGCTTCAGTACGTGCAGCTAGCGATGGCATTACTGGTTTCAGGTAAGTCATCAGTACGCGGAACAGGTTGATACCGACAGAACAGATGTCTTGTAGTTCCTGATCTTTGCCTTCTTCTTTTGCTACAACCCACGGTGCTTTTTCATCAACGTATTGGTTAGCTTTGTCTGCCAATGCCGTGATTTCACGGATTGCACGACCAAACTCACGCGTTTCGTAAAGCTCAGCGATACGGTCAGCAGCAGCAACAAATTCGTTGTAAAGTTCAGGCTCTGCAAAATTGTCAGACAGTTTGCCTTCAAAACGTTTCGCGATGAAACCTGCGTTACGAGATGCCAGGTTAACGATCTTGTTAACAACGTCAGCGTTTACGCGCTGAGTGAAGTCTTCAAGGTTAAGATCTAGATCGTCGATACGGCTGTTTAGCTTCGCAGCGTAGTAGTAACGTAGACACTCAGGGTCTAGGTGCTCTAGGTAAGTGCTTGCTTTTACGAACGTACCTTTAGACTTCGACATTTTCGCGCCGTTTACGGTTACGTAACCGTGTACGAATACGTTGTTAGGCTTGCGGAAGCCAGAACCTTCTAGCATTGCTGGCCAAAATAGGCTGTGGAAGTAAACGATGTCTTTACCGATGAAGTGGTACAGCTCTGCTGAGCTGTCTTTTTTCCAATACTCGTCGAAATCTAGGTCGTCGCGCTTGTCACATAGATTTTTGAAAGAGCCCATGTAGCCGATAGGCGCGTCTAGCCATACGTAGAAGAATTTGTTCTTCTCACCAGGGATCTCGAAGCCAAAGTATGGTGCATCACGTGAGATATCCCATTGCTGCAAGCCAGATTCGAACCATTCTTGCATTTTGTTCGCTGTTTCAGCTTGTAGCGAGCCAGAGCGAGTCCACTCTTTTAGCATGCTTTCAAACTGAGGCAGGTCGAAGAAGAAGTGCTCTGAATCTTTCATTACTGGCGTCGCACCAGAAACCGCAGATTTAGGATTGATCAGTTCTGTTGGGCTGTAAGTCTCACCACAGTTGTCACAGTTGTCACCGTACTGGTCTTCAGACTTACATTTTGGACAGGTACCTTTTACGAAACGGTCCGGTAAGAACATCTCTTTTTCTGGATCGAACAGCTGAGAGATAGTGCGGCTAGAGATAAAGCCATTTTTCTTCAACTCAAGATAAATGTGTGACGCTAGCTCACGGTTCTCATCTGAGTGCGTGCTGTGGTAGTTATCAAAGCTGATATCAAATCCAGCGAAGTCTTTTTGGTGCTCTTCGCTAACTGCGGCAATCATTTCTTCAGGAGTAATACCCATCTGTTGCGCTTTAAGCATGATTGGCGTGCCGTGAGCATCGTCAGCACAGATGAAGTTTACAGTGTTGCCGCGTAGGCGTTGGTAACGAACCCAAATGTCCGCTTGGATATGCTCAAGCATATGACCAAGGTGGATCGAACCGTTAGCGTACGGAAGGGCACAAGTTACCAGCATTTTCCTTGACGGAAAGTTTTTTGGATCGTTTGCCATACTTAATATTCGCTTTTCTTGATAGGTATAAATAAATTTTGATGGATAATACTACCCCATGAACTGACTAACTCCAAGGTGTCAAACTGCGGAATGCCTTAGTTTTTTTGGGGTTCTGGTTGAGCCTAGACGGTGGTAGCATGACATCTAAAAGGAGGGCTTATGCATCAGTTCACTTCAAAGCAAGATTTTTGTCACTGGTTTAACCAATTCCAACATCCACAGTTGGTGGAAAACTGGGCAGATATTCATGGCGCAATTTCGATTACGACACAGGGTTCTATTGATATAACGTTGCCATTCGCAAGTAATGAGCTTCAAACCGTACTGCATGACTGGATCAAACAGCAGCAAGCCTCGGGTAAAGTGGCTGAATTCCCATTTAATATTCGCCTTGGAGTTAAAGCTTTAGAAACTCAAGTGGCTAACTCGGTTAAGGGTGTTAAGAACATCATTGCCGTCAGTTCTGCGAAAGGTGGCGTTGGTAAATCTACTACCGCAGTTAACTTAGCGTTGGCGATTGCTCAATCTGGGGCGAAAGTGGGATTGTTGGATGCAGATATCTATGGTCCGTCTGTACCTATGATGTTGGGGCAAGAAGATGCTAAACCAGAAGTTCGTGATGGCAAGTGGATGGAACCCATTTTTGCTCACGGCATCTATACTCATTCTATCGGTTATTTGGTGGATAAATCAGAAGCGGCGATATGGCGCGGTCCAATGGCTTCAAAAGCATTGTCGCAGTTATTAACTGAAACAGATTGGCCAGATTTGGATTATTTGGTGATTGATATGCCGCCAGGAACGGGGGATATTCAATTGACTCTGTCACAACAAATTCCGGTAACAGGTAGCGTGCTAGTCACAACGCCGCAAGATTTAGCCCTTGCCGATGCAAGGAAGGGAGCGGCAATGTTTAACAAAGTCCATGTCCCAGTCATTGGTGTTGTGGAAAACATGAGTTATCACATTTGTAGTCAATGTGGCGCGAAAGAGCATATTTTTGGTATGGGCGGAGCTGAAAAAATGTCGCAAGAATTTGGCTTAGCATTGTTAGGACAAATTCCGCTTCATATCTCGATGCGAGAAGATATTGACGCTGGCGTGCCAACGGTAGCAAGACGCCCAGAAAGTGAGCATGCAGGGTATTATAAGCAACTTGCCGATCGCGTATGTAGCACGATGTTTTGGCAAGGCAAAGCAAAACCTGATGCGATTAGCTTTACAATGGTGAACTAAGTTTACTATGCCTGTTGGTTGATAATTGCACATTTTAACGTTTGCTCGGAGGTTAATCCTCTGAGCAGGCAGAAACTTATGACTAAACCCTAATTCCAACTAGTAACTATGGGGTGAACTCCCTATAATCAGGCAGTTTATCTTTTTATGTGACTAGAAATCATCATCGGGTGCAAACTAATGTCTGATAATAATCAATGCGTCATCGTAGGTATTGCTGGCGCTTCTGCTTCTGGAAAAAGTCTGATCGCGAGCACTATTTATAATGAGCTTCGCGCGAAAGTAGGCGATCATCAAATCGGTGTCATCACGGAAGATTGCTACTACAACGACCAAAGCCACCTAAGCATGGAAGAGCGAGTAAAGACGAACTACGATCACCCGAGTGCGTTGGACCACGACCTACTGTGTGAGCACCTAGAAAAATTGGTACGTGGTGAAGCAGTAGAAGTGCCTGAGTACAGCTACACAGAGCACACAAGAACAATTAACACCACCACAATGACACCTAAAAAGGTGATCATTCTAGAAGGTATCCTTCTTCTTACAGACCCTCGTCTTCGTGATTTGATGCATGCGACAGTATTTATGGACACACCGTTAGATATTTGCTTGCTTCGCCGTGTTAAGCGTGATGTGGAAGAACGAGGCCGAACTATGGAGTCTGTTCTTAAGCAATACCAACAAACAGTACGTCCGATGTTCATGCAGTTTATCGAACCTTCTAAGCAATATGCGGACATTATTGTTCCTCGCGGTGGTAAAAACCGTATCGCAATTGATGTATTAAAAGCTCACATTGCAAGACTTTTGAAAGCTTAAGCCTATAGACGGCTATATCGCTTTATTTTTAGGAGAAGAAGTGGCACCTTAAGTGCCACTTCTTTTTTTGTTTTTAAATTAGTCAGTTGCAGGTTAAAACCAGACACTTTTCACGCTTTTGTGGAACTGTCAGCGGCAAATGGAGTCTGCGCTTATAATTGTAAAAACACTCGAGCAAGGAAAAACAAATGAAGAAACTGCTCTTAATTCTAGCAATACCGATTGTGGTCATTTTGGTCGCAATTTTAGCGTTAACCATCTTCGTCAATCCGAATCAGTTTAAACCCCTTATTGTTGAGCAAGCGCAAAAGCAAACGGGATTAGAGTTGGTGATTGAAGGGGATATCAGTTGGCAATTTTTCCCATCAATTGGCTTTGAGTTGGGACATACAGAATTGCGAAACCCACAAGGCTTTAGTAAACCCAATTTATTCAAAGTTGATACCGTTGGTGTAGACATCTCTGTTATGCCACTTTTTAGTCAACAGCTTGAAATTGGAAACGTCACGCTTGATGGTGCTGAGTTCTACATTGAAACCAAGAAAGATGGCAGCAAGAATATTGATGCACTGACGAAAGCCCAAACACAACAAGCAGAACAAGAGAGCAATGCTGCGCCTACGCAAAATGGTGAAACGCAAACTTCTGGTTCTGATTGGAGTATTAATCTTGCTGGCGTTACGGTTTCTAACGGTTCATTAGAAATGCAGGATAAGCAAGCCGGTAGTTACACCAAACTTTATGATATTTCATTAAACCTTTCCGAATTCGCTTTTGACAACTGGACAACGGCTGATTTTGGCGTGAAGGGCGAAATGAACGACCAAAAGTTCACCGCGAAAGGTCAGGCAGACTTTAAGCTAGAAAAAGGTTTGGCAAACTACGCGCTAAAGAACATCAACTTTGATGCGACATACTCTGACCCTGCCAATAAAATTGAATCGGCAACGATCGGTTTAGACACGTTTGAATTCGATAAAGTAAATAACCTGACTTATGCCATTAAGGGTGTCGCTGGTGGTATGAAGTTAGATATGCAGGGTGCTGGTCAACTTAGCGTGGACAAGGCTATCAGCAAAGTACAGTTGGATAAGTTAACTCTTAAATCGACTTTTGAGGGTGATGCTTTACCTCAGTCCCCGATGAAAGTCGACATGGTGTCTGATCTGTCTTTCGACCTAACGAAAAACCATCTGAGTTTTGTTCTAGAGAAGTTAACAGCGAATGCTGTCGCCCTAGATGGTAAGGCAGATGTGACACTCGGTGATATTCCTAAAGTACGCTTTGCTCTCCATAGCCCCAATATCGATCTTGATGAGTTTTTAGGGTTAGATAAGCAAGCTGCCGAAGGTAATAAGCCTGCTTCTGGTGGCGAGAGTGCTCCTGCCGGACCTGAGGTTGAGCCTGATTTGTCTGCGTTGAAAACGTTAGATGTAAAGGGTGACATTACCATCGACAAATTCAAAGCGGCAAATGCGAAGATGGAAGCGGTAAAAACGAGCTTCACTGTAAATCGTGGCGTGTTTGAGCTTACATCATTTAGTTCGAAGTTGTACCAAGGCTCAATCTCAGCGACAGCGAAGTTAGATGCACGCCAATCACCAGCGACTTACAGCGTTAAAAAGTCAATCAAAGGCGTGAAAGTTCAACCGCTACTTATAGACGTTGCTGAGAACGACAAACTTGAAGGGACAGGTAACATTGATGTGAATGTTACAGGTAAGAGTCTCACGCCTACCGGTATCAAGAAGAATCTATCTGGTACGGTTGTTATCAATTTTGCTGACGGTGCGGTGAATGGCATCAACGTTGCTCAGTTGATTCGTGAAAACTATGCGAAATTTAAAGGGCAAAAAGTTGAAGGCACCAATGAAGCTAAGAAAACAGACTTCAGTGCGATGACGGCGACATTGAAACTCAACAAAGGTGTAGTATCAACGGATAATATGCAAGCTCAGTCTCCATTGTTACGTGTTCGTGGTAAAGGTATCGCAAACTACATCAATGAAACAGTCGACTTTACTATCAGCACGTCAGTTGTAGGCAGCCTAGAAGGCCAGGGCGGTAAAGATATAGATGAGCTGAAAGACATCACGATTCCAATCAATGTGTCTGGTAAGTGGGCAGAACCTAAATTCAAGCTCGTATTCGATGATGTTCTGAAGCAGAAAGCTCAAAAAGAAATCGATCGTGGCGTGGAGAAGCTAACGGACAAAATCAAAGACGAGAAAACCAAAGATGCGGTCGATGGTTTATTGAAGAATCTTTTCAACTAACCGTGCGTGAAAACCAAAAGGGTTGGCATTTTGCCAACCCTTTTTAAATTACTCTGCGAGTGTTACCAATCGACGCCTTTGAGGGCTTTTACGCCAGATTCAAATGCGTGCTTTACATTTTTCACTTCAGAAACGGTATCGGCCATTTCAATCAGGGTTCGATGTGCGCCACGCCCAGTAATAATAACCGACTGCATTTTAGGTCGGTTGCTCAGCGCTTCGACCACTTCGTCTAAGTCGATGTAGCCGTAGCTCACCATATAAGTTAGCTCGTCAAACAAGATGACATCGATAGAGTCGTCTTGCAGCATGCGTTTACATTCTTGCCATACGCCTTGCGCTGCTTCGGTATCAGCGGCTTTGTTTTGAGTTTCCCATGTAAAGCCGGTCGCCATTACTTGGAATTCAACGCCGAGTTTCTCAAGTAGGTTGCGCTCACCGTTGTCCCAAGTACCTTTAATAAACTGCGCGACAGCACAATTCAAACCATGACCCACTGCGCGTGCGATCGTACCGAATCCTGATGTCGATTTACCTTTACCATTTCCGGTAATGATCAGTAGCAGACCTTTTTCCTCTTGAGCAGCAGCGATTTTTGCGTCTACCTGTTCTTTGACTTTTTGTTGGCGAGCTTTATGGCGTGCTTCTTTATTTTCTTCGATAGACATAATACTTCCTCAATTCCTTTTCGTGCTGTGCCCAAGCTAATTTGGGTTCATTGATTTATCTCGCTATGATAGACCAACATATCGTGAAGAAAAACCACCGATAATTCAGGGAATAAAATGAAGAAAATACTTGTTGTTTGTATGGGAAACATTTGTCGGTCACCAACTGGAGAGGCAGTGTTAAGAGCGAAAGCTCAAAAGCTAGGCGTTGAAGTAGAGGTTGATTCGGCAGGTACAATTGGCTACCACGCAGGAAACCGACCGGATTCAAGAGCGATGGCAGCAGGAAAGCAGCGAGGTTATTCTTTTAAAGGAATGCAAGCGCGCCAAGTCACCATTGATGACTTTGAAAAGTTTGACCTTATATTAGCCGCAGATAAAGCAAATTTGGCCGATTTATTGGATATTTGTCCGTTGAAGTATCGACACAAAGTATCGTTATTTTTAAGTCATTCTGAGTCAGGTTACGACGAAGTCCCGGACCCATATTATGGTGGGGAAGATGGCTTTGAACTGGTGCTTGATTTAATCGAAGAGGCATCAGACGCAATTTTGAAGAAGCTATAATCGCCGTGCTTGAAGACAATAGAAAAAGGGATGAGCTCAGCTCATCCCTTTTTATTCGTGTTAACCCGCTAGTATGTCGGTTGCGACTTTGTAGCTTGGGTCTTCCTTCACGTTAATTTCAACCAAGCTGCCAGCTTTGTCCAAAAGTTTACGACAATCTGGGCTTAGGTGACGAAGGTGCAGCGTTTTACCTTGAGCATTGTAACGCTCAGCCAGTGTTTCAATGGCTTCAATTGCAGAGTGATCTGTCACGCGAGAGTCTGCAAAATCGACAATCACATCTTTTGGATCTTCAGGCGCGTTAAACAACTCCAGGAAGTTAGCCGCAGAGCCAAAGAAAATAGGGCCGTGAATCTTGTACTCTTTTGAACCTTCCTCGTTTAAGCACGTGTCGGCATAGATGTGCTTAGCGTGTTGCCATGCAAACATTAATGCAGAAACGATAACACCAACCGCTACGGCAACAGCAAGGTCAGTAAGAACAGTAACAACGGTCACAAGAACAATAACGAAGAAGTCTTGCTTCGGTACGCGGCGTGCTAGCTTAAATGTTGCCCATTCGAATGTACCAATGACAACCATGAACATCACACCAACCAGAGCAGCGAGTGGGATCATTTCAATTAGCGAAGAAGCGAATAAGATAAACATCAATAGAGCGATAGCCGCAACGATACCAGATAGACGGCCGCGACCACCTGAGTTTACGTTGATCATCGACTGACCAATCATCGCACAACCACCCATTGCGCCAAACACAGAACACGTCATGTTTGCCATACCTTGACCGATACATTCGCGGTTAGATTGACCACGAGTATTCGTCATCTCATCTAAAACTGTCAGTGTTAGTAGAGATTCAATTAGACCAATGGCCGCGAGAATGATCGCGTATGGAAGAATGATTTGTAGTGTCTCTAGTGTAAATGGTACCGCAGGAATAGAGAAGGTTGGTAGTGAACCTGCGAGTGTTGCAGCTTCATCACCAGACATTGTACGCAGGAAGTCAACAACAGTGCGAGTTTCCAGATCCAAGCCAACCACTAAAGCCGTCACCGTTACGATCGCAACAAGTGAAGAGGGTACAGCTGTTGTGATTTTTGGTAGAAAGTGAATGATTGCCATAGTCAGCGCAACCAAACCAAGCATTAGCAGCATCTGGTCTTGTGGTAGCCAAGTAAGCATGCCGTTGATGTCTGGCGCTTTAAACTGACCCAACTGAGCTAGGAAGATAACAATAGCCAGACCGTTCACAAAACCGATCATCACAGGGTGAGGTACGATACGGATGAACTTACCCAATTTAAACATACCAGCGGCAACTTGAAGAATACCAGCGAGCATGATGGCTGCGAATAGGTACTGGACACCGTGAGTCGCGACAAGCGAAACCATTACGACTGCCATGGCACCTGTTGCACCAGAAATCATGCCAGGACGACCACCGAAAATGGAAGTAATAAGACCAACGATGAATGCAGCGTAAAGACCGACCATCGGATCTACGCCTGCGACGAACGCAAATGCGACAGCTTCAGGAACCAATGCTAGCGCAACGGTTAAGCCTGATAGCACATCATTTTTTACGGAGTGCTTAGAAAATTGGGGAAATTCGAACATGTTTGTTTTTAAGTTCTCTTTGCAATGAGTTAAACCCGACACATATTCGTATTTGCACAAGCCACTGGAAGGTTGATTTTTAATCAAACATTGCAGTGTAAACCGTAGTATTAAAAGAGCAGCATCAGAATGGTGTCGAAAACTTGAGTCGGCGCATGCTACCGAAAAGTGTGATTAAGTTCAAGAATGATACGAATAATGGCGTACAAATGTGATCACGAATTGGTATTTATATGAACAATTTATTGGGCAAATATGAAGATAAAAAAGGCTACCAGATGGTAGCCTTTAATTTATTTATGCCGTTAAGCAGTTGAACGTAATGATTTAGCCTAGTTAAAGTTAGGCTTTGTCATCTCTGCCGATGCACGGTTTTTAGCCACTTGGCTACCTGCACCTTTAGCTTGGTAACGTTCGGTTTTGAACGGCGCTGCTGCAACCGTGATTTCGCGTAGCTCTTGAGGGCCAGGTGCTTTCGTCATCGGTGCGCTAGCGTTTAGCTTAGCAGCAACTTTAATGGCTTCGACTTTAGGCTCTGGTTTATCTACTGGCGCTTCGGCTACAATCTCTTTTGCTGCTTCAACGATAGGCTCTTCAGTAGGTGCCGTTTCTACAATGGCATCAACCGGTTCAGCATGTTCAGTTACAGGAGTTTCAACGATAGGCTCTACCGATGCTGTTTCTACTACTGCCGATTCAGCTTTTTCTGCGATTACTGTTTCAACAACAGGTGCTTCTACTACTGGAGCTTCCACTTTCGCTTCAACGGTTTCTTGAACCTTGTGTTCAACAACTGGCGCATCTGTTACGACAGGTTGCTCGCGACGAATAATCACTTTACCCATTGCCATTTCTGGACACGCAAAGCCACCTTGGATTGTAGGTACTGCTGCTACAGCTTCTTCCTTAACTCGCTCTTCCTTCTTAGGTGCTGGTTTCGGAATGTAACGTGGCATTACTTTACCCATAGCCATTTCAGGAGAAGCGACACCTCCCTTACGTAGGCGGAACGGGTTAGGGCGGCGATCACGGCCACGGCGACGACGCTGGCCGCTTGCACGCAGGTGACGTGGCGAACGACGATTACGACGTTGCTTAGACTCTGCTTGCTTGTTGTCTTGCTGTGCCTCTACCGCTGCTTCTGTTGGCTTTTCAACTTTAGCTTCAACCGTTTCTTGAGTCTTAACCGCTGTTTCTTCGGCTTTCTTCTCAATAGCTTCTTGGTCCTTAACGCGTACAGACTTGTTCAATTTGCGACGTTGGCGGCGCTCTTTCACTTTTTCTGCTTTCGCATTTTGCTGCTTCGGTTTGCTCTCTTCTGGTTTTGTTTCAGTACGAGCTTCCGCTGCTAGCTGCAGACCTTTTTCCGCTACTTTTGCGTTTGCTTTCTGCTCTTGGGCTTTATCTGCCTGTTGAGCTTTAGGTTTACGCTTTTGGTTACGGTTTTGCGGTTTATTTGTTTGTTGTTGAGCTTCGTTTTGCTCATTAGCCTGCTCATCACGAGGCTTACGACGACGTCGGTTATCGCGATTGTCGCGGTTATCACGATTATCACGCTGGTTGTTATTGCGACGACGATCGTTGCGATCACGTTTGTTACGTCGATTATCGCGATTTGGTTTTTTCTCTTCCTGAGGTTTCTGTTCTTCTTTTGTTTCTTCAGAACCACCGAATAGGAAGCTACCAAGTGCTTTAAACAGACGGCTGAACAATCCAGGTTTCTCTTCTTGTTCAACGTTTTGTTCTTTCTTCTTCGCCTCAGGAGCTGGTTTAGCTGCTGGTGCAGGTGCGGTTTGAGACGGAGCAGCAAAGCCTTTAAGAACTGGCTCTTCAATTCGTTTTGGTTTTACGTCAACTTCCGCTGGCTCTTTACCTTCTGCTTCTTTCATTGCTTCCAGTTTCTTAGGAAGTAAGTAAGAAATCAGATCGAACTCTTCGCCTTCACGAACACGGATAACTTCAAAGTGCGGTGTTTCCATATCAGAGTTAGGAACAACCGTAATTTTCACTTCTTGAATGCGTTCGATATGGTTTACTGAACGACGTTTTTCGTTCAATAAGTAAGAGGCGATTGGCACAGGTACGACTGCAAGTACTTGTGCTGTGTTGTCTTTTAGCGCTTCCTCTTCAATTAAACGAAGTACAGAAAGTGCTAGAGATTCGTTGTCGCGAACGACACCAGTTCCGCTACAGCGAGGACAGATGTGATGGCTTGCTTCTGCAAGAGAAGGGCTCAAGCGCTGGCGTGACATCTCCAACAAACCAAAGCGAGAAATACGACCGATTTGTACACGAGCGCGATCAAGACGAACGGCTTCACGTAGACGGTTTTCTACTTCTCGTTGGTGACGAACTGGGGTCATATCGATAAAGTCGATAACCACTAAGCCACCCAAGTCACGTAGACGTAATTGGCGAGCAATTTCGTCGGCTGCTTCTAGGTTCGTGTTTAGAGCTGTTTCTTCAATATCGCCGCCCTTGGTTGCACGAGCAGAGTTGATATCGATAGACGTTAGTGCTTCAGTCGGGTCAATAACAATAGAACCACCAGATGGCAGACGCACTTCACGTTGGAAAGCCGATTCAATTTGGCTTTCGATTTGGTAGTGGCTGAATAGTGGAACTTCGCCTTCATATTTCTTAACGCGGTTAAGGAAATCAGGGCGCACCAATTGAATGTGCTCTTTTGCACGTTCGTAGATGGTGTTGCTATCAATTAAGATTTCGCCAATATCACGACGCAAATAGTCACGGATTGCACGAACGATAACGTTACTTTCTTGGTGGATTAAGAATGGAGCAGGGTTAGAGTCCGCTGCACCTTTGATTGCACCCCAGTGGTTAAGTAGTACATTCAAATCCCACTCAAGCTCTTCAGCACTCTTGCCAACGCCAGCAGTACGTACGATTAGGCCCATGCCCTGAGGCAGTTCCAAAGTACTTAATGCGGCTTTTAGTTGAGTACGCTCGTCACCTTCGATTCGACGAGAAATACCGCCAGCACGAGGGTTGTTAGGCATCAGAACAAGGTAACTACCAGCAAGAGAAATGAAAGTAGTAAGAGCTGCGCCCTTGCTTCCACGTTCTTCTTTTTCCACTTGAACGATAACTTCTTGGCCTTCCGTTAGCACTTCTTTGATGCTTGGACGACCTTGGTAGGTGTAACCTTCAGGGAAATATTCGCGGGCAATTTCTTTGAGAGGGAGGAAACCGTGACGCTCGGCGCCGTAATCAACAAATGCGGCTTCTAAGCTTGGTTCGATACGTGTGATACGTCCTTTGTAGATATTCGCTTTTTTAGATTCATGACCTGGACTCTCGATATCAAGATCGAAAAGTCGCTGGCCATCAACCAGAGCGACACGCAACTCTTCTTTTTGAGTTGCGTTAATTAACATTCTTTTCATTGAAAATTCTCGTTGTCTTTTCTTTTATATCTTTCTTGTCGACTTGCCACTGCTTTTTCGCTCTTTCACGGTGCCTGATCCCATGGCTTGTATTTTGCAGCCTCCCGGCTGGAAGGGGATGCTCTCGGGCACTTCAGTCATCACAAGCCTCTTGTGGTTTCTGTTGGAAACGTAGACTTGTGACCCGCTATTTGGGCGGTAGGTACTCAACGTGAATATGCGAGGAGTAGGGTGGCAAGAGTGTTGAATTCGATGTGTCTCACGCCAATGCTGCACTCGACCTTCAACGATCTACTCACATTGCTTGAGGATAAATGATTGGTAATGAATAAAATGTAACCAAACCTTCCTTAGCAGCTGTGAACTATAGCAGTGCGCGTGGCTATCAGCAATCTGCTTTCACGCAAACGATAGAAAATTTGCCGCTAAACTCAAAATTTCTATTTTATAACTGGCTGTTTCATAAGCAATTGAGATGTGCAAACTGTTCAAGACAGAAAACAAATTGAGAACTTGATTGAGAGTTTTAATAATTTAAACAAAAGCTTGGCGAAATTTAGACCAGTATGTGCCACCGAGTGTTTCTTTTACGACAAGAATAATGTGAAGTCGCACGAAATTGAGTTTACAATACCGCCCATGAACGAAATAAGAACAAAAGTCCAGTTCGTCGACATCGACGAAGATATGGCGGGTCAGCGCATTGATAATTTTTTGCGCAACCAATTAAAAGACATTCCTAAAAGCATGATTTACCGAATTGTGCGTAAGGGCGAAGTGCGCGTAAATAAAAAGCGTATAAAAGCAGAGTACAAGTTAAAAGCAGGCGATCTCGTTCGTATTCCACCGGTGACCGTCGAGAAAAAAGATGACGATGTCGCACCAAGTACGAAACTTAACAAAGTCGCTGAGTTGGAAAATATGATTATCTTCGAAGATGACCATATGTTGATTCTAAACAAACCATCTGGCACCGCTGTGCATGGTGGCAGTGGTTTAAAGTTTGGTGCGATTGAAGCGCTTAGGGCTCTGCGTCCTCAAGCTCGCTTTCTTGAACTTGTGCATCGTATTGACCGTGATACTTCAGGGATTTTGCTGGTTGCTAAAAAGCGTTCTGCACTTCGTCACTTGCAAGCCCAGTTTCGTGAAAAGACAGTAAAGAAGTTTTACTTAGCTCTTGTCATGGGGCAATGGAAAAGCAGTTGTAAGGTTGTGAACGCGCCACTGCTCAAAAACGAAGTGAACAGTATTGTTCGTGTTAACCCTAATGGTAAGCCGTCAGAAACGCGTTTTAAGATTTTGGAAAAGTTCGAACAAGCTACATTGATTCAGGCGAGTCCGATTACTGGTCGAACTCACCAAATACGAGTTCATACGCAATACACTGGTCACCCAATCGCTTGGGATGATCGCTACGGTGATCGTCGCTTTGATGCTTACACAGGTCAAGTTGGTTTAGATCGTTTGTTCCTACACGCGGCAAACATCAAGTTCCAACACCCATCAAATGATGAGTGGATGGAAATCAACGCACCGATGGAACCGAAACTAGAAAAAGTGTTGGCGGGTTTAAGAAACGCGTAACCATGTTTTCCTCGCGGATGCAAAAGGGAGCCCGTGGCTCCCTTTTATCGTATTTGGGTTAAAGGACATCGAGTCCTTGAACATTCAACATATCAATCAAATCAATCAATGGTAGTCCGACAAGTGTGTTCGGGTCTTTACCGACTAATTTCGTAAACAAGCAAATTCCCATGCCTTCGCTTTTAAAGCTGCCTGCGCAGTAAAAAGGTTCTTCCCTGTCGACGTAGCGTTCGATTTGTTCAAGCGTTAAATCTCTAAAGTGCACCTCGAAAGAATCAAAGCCGACTTCTGTATGGTTTGTCACGGTGTTATGTACCGCAAGACCAGTATAGAAAGTGATGACTTTTCCACTTTGAGCCAAAAGTTGATTTATCGCGTTATCTCTATTTAAAGGCTTGCCAACGATTTCACCATTAATGACACAAACTTGGTCACTGCCGATAACTAAACTTGCTTTATCCGTCTGGCAAGATATTGCTTTCTCTTGGGCCAGTCTCTGCACAAGTTCAGTTGGCGTTTCTTGGTCAAAAGGTGTTTCATCGCAATCAGGTGGTAAACAAACGAATGGTAGTGAGAGCTTTTCAAGCAGTTGTTTACGAAAAGGGGAAGTTGAGGCTAAAACCAGTTGGTAATTTTTCATTTTGAATTACAATTCGTGGGAGCATTTCCAATAGGATAATCGATCAAAAATGATTCTGGCTAATGCTCTGTATGTTAAGCGTAAAAAAGTACAACTTTTTTGCCTTTTTCTTTGACTAATTTTGATTTGGAAGATAATATTCGCGCCCTATGCAAAAGGTAAAAATACCGCGAACGGTTGACCCAGCTAAAGCTGCACAGAAACGATTGGATTACGATGGCATCATCCAAGCTAGTCTTTTCAAGCGCTTAGTGGAAACAACTGAAGGCGTAAAACGCGACGCAGAAGTCTCATTGTCATTTGGGATGGATGAACAGCGACTCGTTGTTATCTCTGGTAAAGCTAACATCGAAGTCGATTTAGAGTGTCAGCGTTGTAATGAGGTATTCGCACATGAGTGCGAAGTTGAATTCCTTTCTACTCCTTACTACGGTGAGAAAACAGAACAGGAAGCACCAGAAATTTATGATTTGGTAGATCTAAATGAATATGGTGAATTAGACCTCATACAACTTGTTGAAGACGAGTTCATCTTAGCATTACCTCAAATTGCGATGCACGATGAAGCGGATTGTAGCGTTGATTCAAATAACATGGTTTTTGGTGAGATTCCTGAAGAAATTGAGGAAGAAAAACCGAATCCATTCGACGTTTTGAAAAGTCTGAAAAAGTAATAGGTGTGGTAGCCGATTCTTCTTCAGGTTTTTAACCCAATAGTATAGGAGTAGGGTCAATGGCCGTACAGAAAAACCGTAAAACTCGTTCTAAGCGCGGTATGCGTCGTTCACACGATGCGCTAACTACAGCTGCTCTATCTGTAGACGCGACTTCTGGTGAAACTCACCTACGCCACAACGTAACTGCTGAAGGTTACTACCGTGGTCAAAAGGTTATCAACAAGTAAGGTTGAACCTTTGCAAAGTATTACCGTTGCACTTGATGCAATGGGCGGGGATTTCGGTCCACGCGTAACAGTGCCTGCCGCCGTGCAGGCACTGTCTCATTTCCCAGAGCTAAAAGTGATTCTTATTGGTGATCAATCTCTGATCACGTCTCAATTATCTCAACTCGGTACCTCGACCAGTTCCCGCTTGACTATTCTTCACAGCGAGAAAGTTATCTCGAACTCAGAAAAACCTTCATTGGCGTTACGTAATAGCCAAAATAGTTCTATGCGTATGGCTATCGATTTGGTTTCTGAGCAGAAAGCGGATGCTTGTGTTAGTGGTGGCAACACCGGTGCATTAATGGCACTATCGCGTTTCATTCTTAAGTTACTTCCTGGCATTGAACGTCCTGCTTTAGTTTCCGCTTTACCGACGATTACCGGAAAGCGTACTTGGATGCTGGATCTGGGGGCGAATGTATCGTGCGATGCTGATAGCTTGTTCCAATTTGCTGTAATGGGCAGTGCATTAGCTGAAGAACACTTGGGTCGTCCTCCTCGCGTTGCTGTACTCAATATTGGCGCAGAAGAGATTAAAGGTAACGATTTAGTCAAACGTTGCGCAGAAATGCTTTCTCAGACCGATGCGATTAACTTTGTCGGTTATATTGAAGGTAATCAAATTTTGCATGATGTTGCTGACGTCATTGTTTGTGATGGATTTGTCGGCAACGTATGCTTAAAAGCCAGTGAGGGAACAGCTCAACTTTTTATCGAAAAAATTAAAACCAGCATAATGGCATCAACGATAAAGGGTTGGATAGCTAGAAAGTTGTTTTCTAGGCTGTTTAATGAACTAAAAACACTGAACCCCGACCAGTATAACGGCGCAAGTTTGCTAGGATTGCGCGGCATTGTCATAAAAAGCCATGGAAGTGCGGATGTATCTGCGATTGTCAATGCACTTGGCGAGGCAGTACACGAGGTCAAACGACAAGTACCAAGCCGTATTAGCGATCGTTTGGAAGCGGTTTTACTCGAGAGGCATTATTAGTCTTCATGTATAGCAAAATTTTAGGTACTGGCAGCTACCTGCCATCTCAGGTGCGTACAAACGCAGATCTAGAGAAAATGGTAGATACAAGTGATGAGTGGATCGTTGCTCGCACGGGTATTAAAGAGCGTCGAATTGCTGCAGAAAACGAAACTGTAGCAGACATGGCATTCTACGCAGCTGAAAACGCTATCGATATGGCGGGTATTGATAAAAACGATATCGACCTGATTATCGTAGCCACAACGAGCAGTAGCCATACTTTCCCTTCATCTGCGTGTCAGGTGCAGGCAAAGCTTGGCATTAAAGGTTGTCCAGCTTTTGACTTAGCCGCTGCTTGTTCTGGTTTTGTGTACGCATTATCTGTTGCAGACCAACATATCAAATCTGGTATGTGCAAAAACGTACTTGTGATTGGTTCAGATGCTTTGTCTAAAACGTGTGATCCGACAGACCGTTCAACCATCATCCTATTTGGTGATGGTGCCGGAGCCGTTGTCGTAGGCGCTAGCCAAGAGCCTGGCATTATCTCTACCCACATATACTCGGATGGTCAATTCGGAGAGCTTCTAAGCCTACCTGTACCTGTGCGGGGGCAAGATGCGGATAAATGGCTTCATATGGCTGGGAACGAAGTATTCAAAGTCGCTGTAACTCAGCTATCGAAACTAGTAAAAGATACGCTTGAAGCCAACAACATGCATAAGTCTGAACTAGACTGGCTAGTGCCGCACCAAGCGAACTACCGCATTATTTCAGCAACAGCGAAGAAACTTTCGATGTCACTAGACCAAGTCGTGATTACACTTGATAAACACGGCAACACATCAGCTGCAACTGTGCCAACAGCACTAGATGAAGCGGTACGTGATGGTCGTATTAAACGCGGTCAAACTCTGCTTCTTGAAGCGTTTGGCGGCGGATTCACTTGGGGCTCGGCCCTTGTGAAGTTCTAAGTTTCACAAGAATTCAAAATTTAAGGTGCACTTGGTGCATCTTATTTCTTTTTACTTTGCTTAAAGGAAAACAACATGAGCAAGTTTGCTATCGTATTTCCAGGTCAAGGTTCTCAAGCTGTAGGTATGCTTGCAGAACTAGGCGAACAATATGACGTAGTAAAACAAACATTTGCAGAAGCATCTGACGCACTAGGTTACGATCTATGGGCGCTTGTTCAAAATGGACCTGCAGAAGATTTAAACGAGACTTTCCGTACTCAACCAGCTTTGCTAGCTTCATCTGTTGCAATCTGGCGTGTATGGCAGGAACTTGGCTTAGAGCAACCAGCAAACCTAGCCGGTCACAGCCTAGGTGAGTACTCAGCACTTGTATGTGCGGGTGTTATTGACTTTAAAGAAGCCATCAAGCTGGTTGAATTACGTGGTCAACTTATGCAAGAAGCAGTACCAGCTGGTACTGGCGCAATGTACGCGATTATCGGTTTGGCTGATGATGCGATTGCAAAAGCGTGTGAAGACGCAGCGCAAGGCGAAGTGGTCTCTCCAGTAAACTTTAACTCGCCTGGTCAAGTCGTTATCGCTGGTAGCAAAGACGCAGTAGAGCGAGCTGGTGCGCTATGTAAAGAAGCCGGTGCGAAGCGTGCGCTTCCTCTTCCTGTTTCAGTACCTTCACACTGTGCACTTATGAAGCCAGCAGCGGAAAAACTTGCTGTAGCTCTTGAGTCTATCGAATTTAACTCACCACAGCTGCCAGTTATCAACAACGTTGATGTGGTTGCTGAGACAGATCCTGCAAAAATCAAAGATGCGCTTGTTCGTCAGCTACATAGCCCAGTTCGTTGGACTGAAACAGTTGAACTGATGCACGAACAAGGCGTAGAAAATCTTCTTGAGCTTGGTCCTGGTAAAGTTTTAACAGGTCTAACAAAACGTATCGTGAAAACGCTAACTGCAGCAGCAGTGAATGATATCGCATCGCTAGACGCTGCGAAGTAATCCATCAAGCGATAAATTTGCGATAAGAAAAGGAAACACAACATGATGAATCTAGAAGGTAAGATCGCGCTAGTTACCGGCGCAAGCCGTGGTATTGGCCGCGCGATCGCGGAACTTCTTGTCGAGCGAGGTGCTACGGTTATCGGTACTGCTACTTCTGAAAGTGGTGCGGCTGCTATCAGCGAGTATCTTGGTGATAACGGTAAAGGCTTAGCGCTTAACGTGACTGATGTCGAGTCTATCGAAGCGACATTAAAAACGATCAACGAAGAATTTGGTGTGATCGATATTCTGGTGAATAACGCTGGTATTACTCGTGACAACCTATTGATGCGCATGAAAGATGATGAGTGGAACGACATCATCGATACCAACCTAACGCCAATCTACCGCATGTCTAAAGCGGTTTTACGCGGCATGATGAAAAAACGTGCGGGTCGTATCATCAACGTAGGCTCTGTTGTTGGTACCATGGGTAACGCAGGTCAAACTAACTACGCAGCAGCGAAAGCGGGCGTGATTGGTTTTACTAAATCAATGGCTCGTGAAGTTGCGTCTCGTGGTGTAACAGTGAACACTGTTGCTCCTGGTTTCATCGAAACTGACATGACTAAGGCACTAAATGATGACCAACGTGCGGCAACTTTGTCGAACGTGCCAGCAGGTCGTTTAGGTGACCCACGTGAAATTGCATCAGCAGTAGTTTTCCTTGCTTCTCCTGAAGCAGCGTACATTACTGGTGAAACTTTGCATGTAAATGGTGGCATGTACATGGTTTAATGCGACAGTTTATGCAAAATAAGCTATTTTACATTGTGAAAAATAGCCTATAGTTGCAGTTAACTGTCATGAACTTGTCATGCTTATGCGCAAGATTTGTGCATGATTTAAGTCAAAAATGTATTGAAATTCGGTTAAATTCGCTAATTTTGTGGTTTGACCAGCAAGGACCCCCTTGCAACTTTCAATAGTTCGAATAAACTACGGAATCATCGCATTAGGCGAAATCTGTAAAGGAAAAGAAAAATGAGCAACATCGAAGAACGCGTAAAGAAAATCATTGTTGAACAGCTAGGTGTAGACGAAGCAGAAGTTAAAAACGAAGCTTCTTTCGTTGACGATCTAGGTGCTGATTCTCTAGACACTGTAGAACTAGTTATGGCTCTAGAAGAGGAATTCGACACTGAGATTCCTGACGAAGAAGCTGAGAAGATCACTACTGTTCAAGCTGCAATCGACTACGTAAACAGCGCTCAGTAATTAGCTTTCCCAGGCGGTCTCCTAGACCGCCTGTGTTCTTTCTAACTTCTTCTATCCTCTCATAGAAATATTCAATTCCCGGAGAATTATATCGTGTCCAAGCGTCGTGTAGTTGTCACTGGCATGGGTATGTTGTCACCGGTAGGCAACACAGTAGAATCATCTTGGAAAGCCCTGCTAGAAGGTCAAAGTGGTATCGTAAATATCGAGCACTTTGATACTACGAACTTCTCAACTCGTTTTGCAGGTCTTGTTAAAGATTTCGATTGCACAGAGTACATGTCTAAAAAAGATGCTCGTAAGATGGACCTTTTCATCCAGTACGGCATTGCAGCGGGTATTCAAGCTCTTGATAACTCTGGCTTACAAATTACCGAAGAAAATGCGGCTCGAGTTGGTGTTGCTATCGGCTCAGGCATTGGCGGTCTTGACCTTATCGAAACTGGCCATACTGCATTAGTAGACAAAGGCCCTCGCAAAGTTAGCCCATTTTTTGTTCCTTCGACCATTGTAAACATGGTTGCAGGTAACCTATCTATCATGCGTGGTCTTCGTGGTCCAAATATCGCGATTTCTACCGCATGTACTACTGGCCTGCATAATATCGGCCATGCAGCACGTATGATTGCCTACGGCGATGCAGATGCGATGGTTGCTGGTGGTGCAGAAAAAGCTTCTACGCCTCTTGGCATGGCTGGCTTCGGTGCAGCTAAAGCACTATCTACTCGTAATGAAGAGCCTCAAAAAGCGTCTCGCCCATGGGATAAAGGCCGTGATGGTTTTGTTCTAGGTGATGGTGCTGGCATGATGGTGCTTGAAGAGTACGAACACGCAAAAGCACGTGGCGCGAAGATTTACGCAGAACTGGTTGGTTTTGGTATGTCTGGTGATGCTTACCACATGACATCTCCAAGCGAAGACGGCTCTGGTGGTGCACTTGCGATGGAAGCGGCGATGCGTGACGCTAACATCACAGGTACTCAAGTAGGTTATGTGAATGCTCACGGTACTTCTACTCCTGCTGGTGATGTTGCAGAAATCAAGGGCGTGAAACGTGCTCTTGGTGAAGAAGGTGCGAAGCAAGTTCTTGTGTCTTCAACTAAGTCTATGACGGGTCACCTATTAGGTGCTGCAGGCTCTGTTGAAGCAATTATCACGGTTATGTCTTTGGTTGACCAAATTGTTCCGCCAACCATTAACCTTGATGATCCAGAAGAAGGTCTAGACATCGACCTTGTGCCGCATACAGCGCGCAAAGTTGAAGGTATGGAGTACGCTATCTGTAACTCGTTTGGCTTTGGTGGTACAAACGGTTCTTTGATCTTCAAGAAGTTCGCTGAGTAACACTATCTAACCTAATTTAGATAAGCGAAACTTGTATTCTAACGGCTCGATGCTTAGCATTGAGCCGTTTTGTTTTATTTGTTGTCTGCTAATTTGAAGGTACGTGAATGTTTTGGGTAAATGGAGTTCCGCAAACGCATGTAGAGCTAGGCGATCGCTCATTCCAATACGGTGATGGAGGCTTTACCACCATCCTGACCCAAAATGGAGAGTTGGTTTACTGGCAAGAACATACTGAGCGCATGAGTGCTTGCCTTGACGCTTTGAAGATCTCTTCACCTGACTGGAAAGTTGTGCATGATTGGGCAAGCAAAGCGGTTTTATCTGACGCACGAGCGGGGGTGAAGATTCACGTTAGCCGCGGTATTGGCGGGCGAGGGTATAGCCCTAATGGGATTAAAGGCCCTATCGTGACGATTTCCAATTTTGCGTTTCCTTCTCATTATTCATCTTGGCAAGAACAAGGTGTGGACTTGGGCGTTTGTAATACTCGTCTAGGGATTCAACCTTTACTTGCGGGACATAAGCACAACAACCGTTTAGAGCAGATTCTCGCCAAGGCTGAAATCGACAATACAGAGTTTGCAGATGCAATAACGTTAAATGTGCAAAACCATGTCATTGAAACTACAATGGCCAACCTTTTTTGGGTTAAAGGTAATAAAGTATTTACGCCGGAGCTGACCTTATCAGGCGTTACGGGCGTAATGCGTCGTAAGGTGCTTGAGTTACTTAAAGTAAGTCATATTGAAGTCATCGAGGGGCGTTTTATACTTCCAGATTTGCTGAGTGCTGACGAGGCTTTCATGTGTAACTCAATATTAGGTGTCGCACCTATTCGCAGCATAGTGACATCGAACTCTAAGACTATATTTCCGATAGGAAAATTGACTCAACGACTGCAAGGGAATTTAACTACGTGATTAAAAAACTGTTGGCTTTTGTTGTGCTGATCGCAGTGATAGGCGCAGCAGCTGTTTTTTATATAATTTCACAGGCTAAACAATACGTTGAAAAGCCTATTCTATTGGAACAACCTCAGCTGTTTACTGTAGAAAGTGGTACAAGCTTTCATCATGTCATGCGCGCCTTAGTTGAAGATGAGGTGATTGAAACATCGGAGTACATCCGTTTAATTCCTCACTTATATCCAGAATTGTTGCAAGTGCGAGCGGGTACTTACCAACTTGAGCCTGGTATGTCACTTTCGCAAACATTGGAGCATCTGAATACTGGAAAAGAATACCAGTTTGCGATCACTTTTGTTGAAGGCAGCCGCTTTTCTGAATGGGTAGATCAACTAAAAAGTGCTCCTTATTTAAAGCATGATTTAACCGATCTTTCAGAAAAAGAAATGGCTGCGAAGCTCGGAATTGAGAGAGAAAAGCTAGAAGGGTTGTTTTTAGCAGAAACCTACCATTACACAGCGGGTGCGAGTGAAAGCCAGTTATTAAAACGAGCGCATCGAAAACTCAATAAAATACTGGACGCTAGCTGGGAAGCTCGTCAAGAAAAGCTGCCATTACAGGATAAATATGAAGCCTTGATTCTCGCGTCTATCATCGAGAAAGAGACGGCTATTGATTCTGAGCGTGAGCGCGTCGCTTCTGTGTTTATCAACCGATTGAACAAACGCATGCGGTTACAAACTGATCCGACAGTTATTTATGGTATGGGTGACGCCTACGATGGCAACATTCGTAAGAAAGATTTGCGTACGCCGACACCATATAACACCTATACCATCAATGGTTTGCCACCAACACCGATTGCGATGGCTGGTGAAGCTTCCATTGAAGCGGCTTTGAATCCAGAAAGCAGCAACTATTTATATTTTGTAGCAAGTGGAAAGGGCGGACATGTATTTTCGAAATCCCTTGCTGAGCACAACCGTGCTGTTCGTGCCTATTTAAGAGAACTAAGAAAGAACAAATGATGAAAGCAAACTTTATTGTCGTTGAAGGCCTAGAAGGCGCGGGTAAAAGCACTGCGATTAAAACCGTTTTAGATACGCTAAAAGCGGCCGGTATTGAGGATATCGTAAATACCCGTGAGCCAGGAGGCACACCGCTAGCAGAAAAAATGCGCGCTCTGGTGAAAGAAGAGCACGAAGGCGAAGAACTTAAGGACATGACGGAGTTGCTTCTTCTGTACGCTGCACGTGTTCAGTTGGTTGAGAACGTGATCAAACCAGCTTTGGAAAACGGTCAGTGGGTGGTTGGTGACCGACACGATATGTCGTCGCAAGCTTATCAAGGTGGTGGCCGTCAGATTGACGCATCGTTAATGAAAAATCTCCGGGATACAACGCTTGGTGATTTTAAACCTGCTCTCACTCTCTATATGGATATTGACCCTCGTGTTGGGCTTGAGCGTGCGCGTGGGCGTGGTGAGTTAGATCGTATAGAGAAGATGGATATTAGTTTCTTCGAGCGTACACGTGAGCGTTATTTGGAGATTGCTCATGCCGATCCTTCCATCGTTATCATTAACGCAGAACAGACGATTGAAGGCGTGTCGCGTGATATTCGGGACGCTCTAAACGAGTGGCTAGCTCGTCAATAAGTGAAACGTAAATTTAGGTGACTCATGTTAAATGATTATCCATGGCTACAGCCAATATGGGATAACCTCAAAGTAGGGTTAGAGTCGGACAGAATACCAGGTGCGCTTTTATTACAAAGCGAGCAGGGCTTGGGCATCGAAAAACTTATCGAGTTTTTTAGCCAAGCACTTCTTTGCCAAAATTACGCGAGTGAAGCATGCGGTTTTTGTCATAGCTGCCAGCTAAATCAATCTCAAAACCACCCTGATTTACACTGGATCAAGCCAGAGAAAGAAGGAAAGGCGATAACGGTGGACCAAATTCGCGCTTGTAACCGTCTTGCTCAGGAATCATCTCAGCTTAATGGTTACCGCCTATTTGTAATAGAACCGGCGGACTCTATGAACGAGTCGGCATCGAATGCGCTGTTAAAGACGCTAGAAGAGCCTGGGGCAAAGTGCTTGTTTTTGCTCGTTACCCACAATCAGGAGCGTCTGCTCCCAACGATTCGTAGCCGTTGCCAACACTGGGTTGTTGCGCCTCCGTCAGCGGAACAAGCGATGCAATGGATGCACGAACAAGGGGCGAAGCAAGTTCCTGCTTATGCCTTAAAACTGAATATGGGCTCTCCAATAAAAACATTGGATGCGTTAAATAATGGTGAGCTCGAAGCTTACTTGGCTTTTGAACGCAGTTTTATTAAGGCAATGTCTTCGCCTGTTTCAGACGTTTCTGAGTGTGCTTCTTTAATCGCTAAACACTCAGAGCAATCACTAGACTGGGCATGGTATTTACTGACAGATGCTCAGAAAGCACAGTTTGGTGTATCAGAAGCTCAAATGCTTCCGGGCGCGACAAAGTTTCAACCGGACAACTATAACGGTTTGTACTCATCAGCGAAGGCGCTGATGAACCTGAAAGCTCAGGTGCAAGCCTTTCCTGGCCTGAACCTTGAGCTACTATCAATGAATTGGTTAATTGAATCACGAGAGGCATTATGTTCGTAGATTCTCATTGTCATTTAGACAAATTGAATTACGACGATCTCCACATCAATGTGGAAGACGTTATTAACAAAGCTAAACAAGCAAACGTAACTGAACTACTTTCTGTTGGAGTAACGCTGGATTCTTTCCCGAAAATGATGGAAATGATCGAGCCTTATGACAATGTTTATGCTTCGTGCGGTGTGCACCCACTTGATGTTGAAAGCGACTTTTCGATGGACGTATTGCGCCACCATGCGTCGAATGCAAAAGTCGTCGCTATTGGCGAAACGGGTTTAGATTATCATTACAAGCCCGAAACGGCCGCGTTACAGAAAGAGCGCTTTGAGCAACACGTTGATCTTGCAGTGGAGCTCAACAAACCTTTAATTATCCATACCAGAAACGCACGTGCGGATACTCTAGATATTTTGCGTAAGGGTGGGGCAGAGAAATGTGGTGGTGTTATCCACTGTTTTACAGAAGATCTTCCATTTGCTGAAGCTGCACTGGAGCTGGGGTTTTATATTTCTATCTCGGGGATTGTTACTTTCCGTCAAGCTACAGAGTTAAAAGAAGTGGTGAAGACTCTACCTTTAGAGAAGCTTCTTATTGAGACAGATTCTCCTTACTTGGCTCCTGTCCCTCATCGTGGCAAAGAGAATCAACCCGCTTACGTTGTCGAAGTCGCTTCTTATATTGCGCAACTCAAATCGTGCTCTCTTTCTGAAGTGGCACAAAAAACCACCGAAAACTTCCGAAATCTTTTTTTGTGATGAAAAAATAGCAAGAGCATAAAAAAGGAGCTTAGGCTCCTTTTTTGTTGATAAAAACAACAGATACGCTCACGAGTTTAATGTTTACTAAAAATGTTGATTTAATAACATTCAAAAATCACAAATGTAATTTTGTTACTAAAAATAACATTGAGGCGTATTTTATTTACGCCTTAAAATTAATTATATAAATAATTAATTCTTTATAAAACAGTAATATAAGTGCAATGCAAACCTTTTCATCGGCTGTTTTTGGGTGTGATCCAAGACTTGTTTTGAAACTAAATTTCGTAACTGTGTGGAAAGTTTGAGGGTCATCAATATATATTTAGAGCCGGAAAATATAATGCAGTTGTGGTTACATTTTCATTGGGTGCTAACCTTTAGGCTACGGGGGTGTGCCGTTAGTGCCCAAATAATACTTATAAATTTATCAGGAGCATAAACATGTTTAAGAACCTTTTTGCTAACCTGCAAAAAGTTGGTAAGGCTCTGATGCTTCCAGTATCAGTTTTGCCAGTTGCAGGTATTTTATTAGGTGTGGGTGCTGCCCATCTAAGCTTTATTCCAGAGATCGTTTCTAATCTTATGGAACAAGCTGGTGGTTCAGTATTCGGCCAAATGGCACTTCTATTTGCAGTAGGTGTAGCTCTAGGCTTCACTAACAACGACGGTGTTGCAGGTCTTGCAGCTATCGTTGGTTACGGCATCATGACGGCAACGCTAGGTGTAATGGCGGGCGTTATGGGTGTTGAGAAAATCGATACAGGTGTACTAGGTGGTATCCTTGTCGGTGGTGTGGCTGCTTGGGCATTCAACCGTTTCTTCAAAATCCAACTTCCAGAGTACCTTGGCTTCTTCGCTGGTAAGCGCGCAGTGCCAATCATCACTGGTTTTGCTGCGATCATCCTAGGTGTTATCCTTTCTGTTATCTGGCCACCAATTGGCGGTGCAATTTCTGCATTCTCTGATTGGGCTGCACACCAAAACCCACAGCTAGCATTCGGTATCTACGGTGTTGTTGAGCGTTCTCTAATCCCATTCGGTCTACACCACGTATGGAACGTACCGTTCTTCTTCGAAGCAGGTTCTTGTGTTAACGCTGCCGGTGAAGCTCAAAATGGTGTACTAACTTGTTACCTAGTTGCTGATGAAGCATCTCGTGCTGCTGGTAATGGCTTCGGTCAGCTAGCGGGTGGTTACATGTTCAAGATGTTCGGTCTACCAGCTGCAGCAATCGCAATTGCTCATTGTGCTAAACCAGAAAACCGTGCAAAAGTAATGGGTATCATGGCGTCAGCTGCACTGACTTCATTCCTAACTGGTATTACTGAGCCAATCGAATTCTCATTCCTATTCGTTGCTCCACTACTATACGGTATCCACGCTCTACTAGCTGGTTCTGCATACATCGTTTCGAACACTCTAGGCTTTGTACACGGTACTTCTTTCTCTCACGGTCTGATCGACTTCCTAGTTCTATCTGGTAACGCTCAGAAGATGGTGCTAATGATTGCCGTTGGTCTAGTTTACGCAGTAATTTACTACGTAGTATTCCGTGGTGTAATCACAGCGCTTGACCTAAAAACACCTGGCCGTGAAGATGAAACGGAAAGTGCAGCTGTAACTTCTGGCTCTGATATGGGCGGTGAACTGGTTGCAGCGTTTGGCGGTAAAGCTAACATTACTGGTCTAGATGCATGTATCACACGTCTACGTGTAGCAGTTGCAGATACAGCAGCTGTTGACCAAGACAAGCTAAAACAACTAGGCGCTGCTGGTGTTGTAGTTGTAGCTGGTGGTGTACAGGCTATCTTCGGTACTAAGTCTGATAACCTAAAAACTGAAATGGATGAGTGGATTCGTAACCACGGTTAATCGCAGTCATTCATAGTAATGCATAAAAGGAGGCTTCGGCCTCCTTTTTTAGTTCCTATTTTATTAACTGACAGTTCCTTTTTAGTGTGATCCTAAACTCATCTTTACTTTTGTCAGCTTTTTCATACATCGAGCTTACCCATCGTTGACATATTGATATGCCATTATGTTTGAATAGCGAATAATGTTTTTTTGAATAATTGATAACGTGTATGAAGAACAAATTCATTTTAGTTTTGGGACTAGTTTCTAGTACGGCAATGGCGGCAAGCGAGCCAACGGATCTATCAGTTGGTATGGCTGTCGATCAACAATTAAGTGTTGTTGTAGAGTTAGATAACAAATATCGTGGCATTATCGGAAACGATGGTATGGCGTTTGATTACATCGCTAAGCGTGGAACATTCGATCAAAACATGCCTGTGACTTGGTATGTCGGCGTTGGTGGCTGGTATGAATGGGATGACGAGTTTGGTGTGAGAGTACCACTTGGTGTGAACTGGGATTTATCACGCGGCTGGGACCTTTATGGTCAAATACACCCAGAGCTAGATCTTTACAAAGGTGCTGACTTGCAACTTGGCGGCGCCGTTGGCATCAAGTACAGTTTCTAGAATTGAACTAATGTATGTATAAAAAAACGCCGGTAACTACCGGCGTTTTTTATGTGGAACTTAACGTTCTATTGTTTATCCATGGCTCGCTTGATGCAAACGGCAGCGCCGCCCCAAGTGATACCTAAACCAATAACCATCATAATAATTGCGCTGATTGTCATTTTGCTGTCTCCTTGCGGTTCACTGCGTTGATCACTAGACCAAAGATAAAGAGTGCGGCGATAAGTGCCCAGCCTAAAGTTAGATCATAGCCACCGTAGCCTTCAGTAATTAGGGCGTATAGCTTGGTCGCTAAGATAATGGCGAGCATGATTGGTGTAACGAAGCGTAAGCAGATCTCGAACCATTGACCAACAGAGAAATCAGAGCGCTCGTTAACGTAATTACGTACTTCTGGCACGCGCTTCAATAGCCACGCCATCAAGACAATCTCAACCAGACCACCAACCATGATGCCAACGTTGTTTGCAAAGTGGTCTACTAGATCGAGTAGCAGCAGACCGCCATTGGTAGCAAACGCCATAGAGACAACGAAGCCAATACCAATCACAACATTTGCAGCTTTTTTACGGCTCCACTTCAGCTTGTCGATAATGGCTGAAGTTACGGCTTCCATAATTGAAATATGCGAACTTAGACCAGCAACCACCAGTGCAAAGAAGAACAGTGGACCAAGAATATATGGGGCAGGTAGTAGGTTAATTGCCGCAGGTAAAGTAACAAAAGCCAAGCCAACGCCTGCAGATACCACCTCTGTTAACGGCTTACCTTGCTCTTGAGCCATGTAACCCAATACTGAGAAGATCATGATGCCGGCTAGGATCGAGAAGCCACAGTTGATCAACACGGTCATAAACGCGTTATTCGTTATGTCTGACTTTTCTGGTAGGTAGCTAGAGTAAGCTAGCATGATGGCGAAGCCGATACTTAGCGTAAAGAAGATCTGACCATATGCCGCTGCCCATACTTTCACATCCCAAATTTTGCTGAAATCGGGTTCGAACATGTAGTTCACGCCATCTAGAGCTCCTGGCAAGAAAATCATACGTCCGATTAAGAAAATCACCATCAAGAATAGGATTGGCATCATAATTTTAGATGCTCGTTCAATTCCTGATTTCACGCCTTTGGCAATGGCGGTGTAAGTAATTGCCCAAGCAATTACCATGGATAAAGCAATCTTCCATTGAATACTGCCTAAGTCTGTTGGTGAGTTGTCACCTAGCTTTAGGTATTCACTAAAGAAAAATGCGTTGGTATCGGTTCCCCAACCTTGAGTGAACGACAACCCAAAGTAAGAAATCGACCAACCGATAACAGCCACATAGTAAACGGCAATAACTGCAGCCACACCAACTTGGAACCAGCCAAGCCATTCAAATTTAGAATGAATTTTCGCAAGTGTTTTTGGTGCCGAGCCTCGGTATTTTTGTCCCATACTGAACTCAAGGATCATAAATGGAATACCGGCAGTGATCATGGCAAAAATGTAAGGAATAAAAAATGCGCCGCCACCGTTTTCATAGGCCATGTATGGGAAACGCCAAATGTTTCCCAAACCGATAGCAGACCCAACTGCTGCTAAGATGAATCCCGCCCGGGATCCCCATTGTTCTCGCTTCATATTTGACTCCTATAAGACTCCCTGAGGAATGAAGCTCTCTACGTAACACAGTAATAATTGCGCAAATAGTTGGAAGAAAGGACCGCTGTTATCCATCAGCTTTTCTATCCTTAATTCTAACTTCTTATAATTTTATAGAGCTATATTCTGGCTACTGTAAGAGAAAGTAGATTATTAATCTTAAAATTTTGATGTGTGTTTGATAAAACTGAAATATTTATCTGTTTTCACTGATCAGACTAACTTCTAATAATACTTAGCGCAATAGAATCTAAATGTTAATTCAGATGCGTTGTCTGGTTTTAATCTTGTTAAATTTGAGTTTGATTGTGGTTTTATGTGGGTGTGTGGTTGTTTGTCTGGAATAAATGACTGGGATCTAATAATTGCTTTGGTGTTTAAGACTATTTTGATTAATTAGGGCGTACGGCTATCTTTTGTGCACCTATCTAGATGATGCTTCGTTACTTTGCCAAACAATGGTGTTTAGACGATATCCTTTATCGGCTCTGTGCAGGACTCGTTCAGCGTTCTTTGTGACGAGTCCTATAAAGGAACATGCATAAAAATTAGAAGCGGAAACTAAAACCGACATTTGATTGGAATTGGTTCATCCAATCAGTATCGAACTTAATGATACAGTTTGAGCCGTCATTAGGTAGAGTACAGGCGCCAGATGTATCGTTATCAACGACCGTTCCTAACCATCTCAGTTGGGCTGTTAATGCAAAGTTCTTTGAAAATTCATATTCCAGCCCTGCAAAAGCGCTAGCCGAAAATCCGTATTTTTTGTCTACCCAATCCACATCGGCGTAAGAAGCGCCCAAACCTACACCGATATAGGTTTGCCATTTTTCTGCGACAGGATAGTACATGCTGCTTTGGAAGTGCAGATAATGGATATCTGCCGAGTTGGACAGCTTTTCAAGTTCCGTCGATTGATTGGAGTAAAACAATCCGATCCTTCCTTTTTCTAAGGGAGTCTCGACTGAAAGAGCGTAATTCACTGCGGGGTCGAGATCGTATGTATTACCACTTTCATCCTCTACTTGGCCGCCTCCTGTATAGCCTATGTATGGTGTAACGATGATATTCGCTTGTGCATTGATAGCAGTACTCATCATCATGATTCCTACTAGCCAGCTGAGTTTTTGGTTCATGCCCTATCTCCTTATTATGACTAAGCTAATTGTGATGGGTTAGTCAAAATTGCGCGACTAAATTAAGCAAATCTTGAACATATTTCACACCGGTGTTATTAATTTGTTACATATTAAGGAGGTGTTTATGGAACACGATCTAAAATCCGCATTAATCATTGTGGTGACTGTTTTTGCAGTGCTTTTGTCATTTGGCATCATTGCTATTACAACAGCTTAAGATAACCACTTTTACCAAACGTTTTAACAAAACGGCGTGAGCCTATGATACGTAACAGCGGTATAATCACAGAAAGCCATGCAGAGCTTGATGTAAAAGTTTATGAGCACTTTAGGCATGGTAAAACTGCTTTAGTCACGCAAGGTGGAGGGCAGAGAGGGATTTTTACCGCTGGCGTTTTAGACGCCTTTTTACTTTCCAACTTCGATCCTTTCGATGAATTCTATGGCACCTCTGCCGGAGCACTTAACTTATGTTCTTACTTGTGTCGTCAACATGGCATGGGCAAAGCTTTTATTACCGAGCTGACAACGTCTCCTGAATTTTTTAATCTGTTTCGCTATATCCGAAAGCAGCAGTACTTAGGTTTAGAGTGGGCATTAGAACGGATTCAAGATTTCCCATACAAGCTTGACCTTGATTTAGGTCGCAGTGCATTGGGAAAACGAGGGGCGTTTGCTGCGGTAACGAATATAGAGACGCTATCAGATCAATATCTACCAATCTTGGATGACTCGTGGTTTAACACTATGCTAGCGACATGTGCGATTCCCAAGTTATATCACGGACCTGTCGACGTAAATGGCAATAAGTTTGTGGATGGCGGCGTGTCTGCCTCTATCCCTGTTCAAGAAGCGTGGCGTCAGAATGCTCGCAACATTATTGTCATTCGCACAGAGCCGTTTTCAGAGATTGAAGCGAGAGCCCAAAGTGAGGTGGGGGATGTGCCTGTCGAATGGTATCGGGAGTCTATCAACTCAGTACAGCAATCATGGCAGCAAAAAGTGAATCAGTGGAAGCTGGATTGGGCGTCGTTCTTCCAACAAAAAATTAATGCAGCACATCAATCGAAGCTTGCAGGGAAAATGCTGTTAAATGGAGGCCGTTGGTTGTTCGGTGCCGATAACTTGTATCGTTTAAGTCATCTGATTGGTGAGAATTTTGATTCAGGTTTAGCCGACATGCTGATGATTCATTATCAAACATTTGAGCTCACTCAGGCCTTTATATCTGCTCCACCTGACGACACTTTTATTTTACAAGTTGCGCCTAAAGAGGGACTTCGTTCTTCTTCTTTGTTAAGTGACCAAGAGTCACTAGAGCATGACTATCAGCTTGGGCTTCAAGCTGGGTTTAACCTAGTTCAACTCTATGACCAGCTGGATGTTGAAATTGATGGTAGAGAGAGTGCATAAACCTTCTTACGTTCACGATGTGCGCAATATACAAAGCATATAAATAAGGCTCCATTTTCGGAGCCTTATTTGCGGGTTCTTGTGGTTAACTCCGGTTAGGTATAACGACTACGCTTGTAGAATGCGCATGCAGTTGGTTGAGCCAACAACATCCATTACATCGCCTTGAGTAATAATGACTAAATCACCTTTGTGCAAGAACCCTTGCTCTTTAAGGCTAGTAATCGCTGCTTGAGCCGTTGGTAAACCCGCATCACTTTTTGACTCGAAATATACAGGTGTCACGCCTCGGTATAATGCTGCTCGATTTAGTGTCGATTCATTCCGTGATAAGGCAAATATTGGCAAGCCAGAGCTTAAGCGAGACATCATCAACGCAGTCCTGCCGGACTCAGTTAACGAGATCATCGCTTTAATTCCTTCCATGTGATTCGCAGAGTACATGGTTGCCATTGCGATGGTTTCTTCAGCGGTTTCGAAGGTTCTATCTAAGCGATAGGTTGATAGACTTGCCTCCGACATTTTTTCTGCCCCCACACATACTTCGGCCATGGATTTGACCGTTTCTACAGGATATTTACCTGCAGCGGTCTCTCCAGAAAGCATCACCGCGTCAGTGCCGTCTAGAACCGCATTGGCCACATCCATCACTTCAGCACGCGTTGGCATTGGGCTAGTAATCATGGACTCCATCATTTGTGTCGCAGTAATCACGATACGGTTTAAACTGCGTGCGCGGCGAATCAGTTTTTTCTGGACACCTATGAGCTCAGGGTCACCGATTTCTACACCAAGGTCACCACGTGCAACCATCACCACATCGGATGCGAGAATAATGTCGTCAATAGACTCATTGGTCGCGACGGTTTCTGCTCGTTCGACTTTAGCCACTAACATGGCTTCAAGGCCTGCATCTCTGGCTAAGCGTCGAGCGTAATGCATGTCTTCGCCGTTACGCGGGAATGAAATAGCAAGGTAGTCTACTTGAATTGCTGCGGCGGTAAGAATGTCGGCTTTATCTTTCTCTGTGAGCGCATCGGCTGACAATCCGCCGCCTTTTTTGTTGATCCCTTTATTGTTGGACAGTGGACCACCGACAATCACACGGGTATGAACTTTATTACCCTCTACTTTGGTAACTTGCAGCTGAACGCGTCCATCATCGAGTAATAAAATGTCATTTGGTGAAACATCTTGCGGTAGTTCTTTATAATCTAACCCTACAGATTCTTGATTGCCTTCACCTTTTGGTAAATCACTATCTAATGTGAATTTATCGCCCACATTCAAAATGACTTGGCCGTCTTTAAACGTTGATACACGGATTTTAGGGCCTTGTAAGTCACCAAGAATTGCAACCTGACGCCCAAGTCTTGCTGCAATGGTACGGACTTTGTTCGCACGTTGAATGTGGTCTTCACTGGTTCCATGTGAAAAATTCATACGGACAACGTTTGCACCGGCTTTGATGATCTCCTCAAGTATATTGTCCTTATCCGTTGAAGGACCCAGCGTAGTGACAATTTTTGTTCGTCTTAATTTGGAAGTCATAGATTCTCCGATGAATGTGTGTGTACAGGTAACTTGAACTCTATCCTTACTTTACGCAATCGCTCTCAAGGTTAGCCTCGCTTAGCCCACACCTTAAAGCTACTTGAATATAAGTATATGCACAGAATGTTTACATTAAGAGTAACCCCGGTAAAACAGACAGATATTCGACAGGCAATGGCCTTATTGATAAAAATACGCTGCTTTAAAGGCATTACTTCATAATTTAGTGAATAAAAATAAGTTATTTTTCAAACAATTTAACAGGAGTAGATTCTTCGTTATTTGATTGAATACACAAACAAACAGGTTTATACGTGATGCTTGTCACGGGGATTTATTAATTCACTTCACAATTAGTTCGCAAAGTAAAAAAATTGTCCCGTTATAGAATTTCGGAGTGCAAGATGTACATGGCTCAACCGGGCCATATTGATCATATCAAACAGGTCAATGCTGGTCGTGTATATAAACTAATTGACCTAAAAGGTCCTATTTCTCGAATTGATTTGTCCAAGCAGAGTGAGCTTGCTCCTGCTAGTATCACCAAAATCACTCGAGAATTAATTGAAGCGCACTTGATTCATGAAACGACAGTACAAGAAGCGACGAGTCGTGGTCGACCTGCTGTCGGTTTGCAGGTCAATAATGAAGGCTGGCAATTTTTGTCAATGCGTTTGGGGCGGGGTTATTTAACCATTGCTTTGCATGAGTTAGGCGGTGATGTACTGATCGATACTAAAATCGAGATACACGAGCTTGATCAAGACGATGTGCTTGAGCGCCTGCTTTACGAAATTGATGAATTCTTTCAGACTTACGCGGATCAACTTGATCGTGTTACCAGTATTGCCCTTACGCTGCCTGGTCTCGTGAACTCAGAGCAAGGTGTCGTTTTGCAGATGCCTCATTACAATGTCGAAAATCTTGCTCTTGGACCAGAGATATACAAAGCAACGGGCTTGCCAGTTTTCATTGCCAATGACACGCGAGCTTGGGCATTAGCAGAAAAGCTTTTTGGTCATTCTCAAGATAATGACAACTCCGTTCTTATCTCTATCCACCACGGTTTAGGTGCGGGCATCATTCTGGATGGGCGCGTTTTGCAAGGCCGTCACGGTAACATTGGTGAACTCGGGCATATTCAAATTGACCCAAATGGAAAACGTTGTCATTGCGGCAATATAGGCTGTTTGGAAACCGTTGCCAGTTCTCAGGCAATTCGTGAAGAAGTCGTAAGACGAATCGCTGATGGCGAAGACTCTATTCTTGCTAAACAAGAGGAAATGAGTATTGAGAGCATTTGTGAAGCCGCTGCAAACGGTGATCCTTTGGCCGTCGATGTGATTGAAAAACTTGGACGCTACTTAGGCTCTGCAATTGCTATTGTGATCAACTTATTTAACCCTGAGAAAATCTTGATCGGTGGTGTGATTAACCAAGCAAAAGATGTGCTTTATCCTGCGGTTCGTCGCTGTATCGAAGAACAGAGTTTACCTGTTTATCACCAAGATCTTGAGCTGGTGGAGTCTCGTTTCTATAAGCAAGCCACAATGCCTGGTGCCGCGTTGATTAAGCAAGCGTTGTACGATGGTCAACTATTGATGAAGGTTGTGGAAGGTTAAGTACTTTTTAACATGATGATGTGCCTGGCTGTTGAGACTGCATTTGTAGGTGATTTAGGGTGAGACTTAACGGCTCACCCTTTTTGATCGCCTATTACTAGAAAGGGAATTTGAGTTATGTTGCATTGCTATATCTGCGCCATTCATGTAATTTCCTAAAAAGCTCAAGTAAATAAACAAAATGGCTTTCAATGTGCTGCGTGACTTTGCGTCTGATGCAAAGAGAAGTAATACGCTAAAACTGTTGTACTTTAAAGCTGTGCTCGAAAAGCCAAATATTTTAAGGTTATTTGGTTATATAACCTTGCTGTGTCTGTACTGATTTCGAGTAAAATAAGAATTATCCATAATTTAGGTAGTAGTATGTCCGGAGTGTTAAATACGGTTGACCAGCGTACAAACTTGGTTGGTGAAAATCGACTAGAGCTTCTGCTGTTCACTTTAAATAGTCGCCAATTATTTGCGATTAATGTGTTCAAAGTGAAAGAGGTCATCAAGCTTCCGCCGTTAACCAAGCTCCCAGGATCGCACTACAATATTCGTGGGGTTGCTTCTCTACGAGGTGAAGCGGTACCAGTGATTGATTTACGAGGCGCAATTGGTTTTCCTGCTTTACGTGGTGAAGCGGAAGAAGAAAATTTGATCGTGACAGAGTACAACCGCACGGTGCAGGGCTTCTTAGTCGGTCCGGTTAAAAACATTATTAATACGGCATGGACTGAAATTCAGCCGCCTCCTTCCACGTCTGGTCGCTCGAATTACCTCACGGCTATCACGCAAATCAAAGAGGGGGATGCCTCTCAAATTGTCGAAATTATTGACGTTGAAAAAGTTTTAGCAGAGATCGTGCATTACGACGTGACTATCTCGGAGGACATTCTCGATCAAGAATTGGCCCAAGCAATGGTCGGGCGTAATGTTCTGATTGTGGATGATTCCTCTACAGCTCGTAATCAAGTTCGCGATACGCTTTCTCAATTAGGTATGAATATCATCGAGTGTCGTGACGGGCTAGAAGCGTTAACGGTTTTAAAACGTTGGTGTGATGAAGGTAAAGATGTAGAAAAAGAGCTATTGATGATGATTACGGATGCTGAAATGCCTGAAATGGACGGTTATAAACTGACCCATGAAGTGCGCCAAGATCCACGTATGTCTAAGTTGTTTATCACATTGAACACTTCTCTGAGCGGTAGTTTTAATGAAGCCATGGTACAAAAAGTAGGTTGTGATCGTTTTATCTCTAAATTCCAACCAGATCTGTTGGTTGAAGTTGCTCAAGACCGGTTACGCCAGATGCTTTCTAAAAGTGCATGATTAGATCTAGTGAAACCAGAGGGAGCGCACCTCTCTCTGATTTTTAACATCTCTCTCCTTAATTCCTCTGTACTAATGGAAATCCCGAGATTTACTTTGTAGATTGTTCAAGTAGTGCGTGCAATCAATCAACTTACCAGCAATGACGTGCGTGACTTCTCCCTCTCTTTCAAGAATGCCTTTCACCATTAATACTTTAGCGCCTAAATACGCTTGCTTTTGGGCTCGTGCTGTAGCTTGCCAAACGACCACATTAATGTTGCCCGTGTCATCTTCTAACGTAAAAAATGTCACGCCAGCGGCGGTGCCTGGAGATTGTCTTCCTGTTACCACACCTACCACTGTGACCAGTGACTTATGCGGTTTCTCTGTCAGTTGCCTCATGCGGGTAAAGTGAGGGAGTTTGCCCGTTTCTTCTAATAATTTAATTGGATGGCGGCTAAGAGATAGTCCCGTGCTTGCGTAATCCTCAATTAAATTTTCATATTCAGAGGGTTGAGTCTGGTAGCTAACATTGGGTTCTTCGACCTTGTGAAACAATGGTAGGTCAGATAAGGAATCCATTGCTGCCCAGCGAGCGTTATAACGATTTCCCGATAAGGCCTGAAATGCATTGGCTGAAGCCAATAATTCAATGTCACTTCGGCTTCTTAATATCTGCTTTACTTCTTGAATCGATCGGTAACCATTAAGTGGTTTGCGCTCAATAAGCCTTTGTGCGCTTTCTGCGTTAAAGCCTTTCACCAAGCGAAAACCAAGTTGCACGCCGAGCCTGCCATTCGGACGTGAGACGAGATGATGTTGATATTTTGAATGATTGACGCACACCGGCAATACTTCGACGCCATGTCGGCGAGCATCTTGTACTAATTGCGATGGGCTATAAAATCCCATTGGTTGGCTGTTCAATAATGCAGTGTAAAATTCGGCTGGGTAATAATATTTTAACCATGCAGAACAATATGCCAGCACTGCGAAAGACGCTGAATGACTTTCAGGGAAGCCGTACTCACCAAAGCCGCAAATCTGATCGAAAATGCGCTCAGCAAACGCTAAGTCATAACCTCTCTCTTGCATACCATTGATCAGTTTTGGTCTGAATTTAGCGAGATCGCCATTCTTTTTCCATGATGCCATCGCTCGACGGAGTTGATCGGCCTCGCCGCCGCTAAACCCTGCGGCTACCATGGCTAGCTTGATGACTTGCTCTTGGAAAATAGGGACGCCCATAGTCCGCTCCAGAACGCTTTTTACTTCTTCCGATGGATAACTGACAGGCTCTTTGTGATCTCGTCGTTTTAAAAAAGGATGCACCATATCACCCTGAATAGGGCCTGGACGAACAATTGCAATTTGAATCACTAAGTCGTAATAACAAGCAGGCTTTAGGCGAGGAAGCATGCTCATTTGTGCACGAGATTCAATTTGGAATACGCCTATCGTGTCAGCTTTTTGGATCATGCGGTACACGTGTGGATCATCTTGTCGGCGAGTGATCTCGGAAATCGAGAGGGATCGCTGGTGATGTTTCTCGACCAGTTGAAAGCACTTTTTGATGGCGTTTAACATGCCGAGTGCGAGTACATCGACTTTTAGTAGCTTCAAGCTTTCTAAATCGTCTTTATCCCATTGAATGATAGTGCGATCTTCCATCGAGGCATTTTCAACAGGTACCAACTCATATAAAGGGCCAGATGAAATTACAAAGCCACCTACGTGCTGAGATAAATGGCGTGGGAAGCCAATGATCTCGTTGACCAATTGGATAAACTGCTGCCCTTTGAGAGATTCTGGTTGTAAGCCAAGTTCAATAATTTGAGCTTGCCAGCCTTGGCTGCGATCTCGGCGATTAACGTTCTTAATGAAAAAATCTAATTGGGTCTCTTCAATCCCTAGTGCTTTACCGACTTCACGCACGGCACTTTTAAAGCGATAGCTGATCACTGTTGCAGCAAGTGCTGCACGCTCACGACCATATTTTTTGTAAATATACTGGATAACTTCTTCACGGCGCTCGTGTTCAAAGTCCACATCAATATCCGGCGGTTCCTTACGTTCTTTACTGATAAATCGTTCGAATAAGACAGCGATTTGTCGAGGATCGACGGCGGTAATTTCCAGGCAATAACACACTACAGAGTTTGCAGCGGAACCTCGCCCTTGGTAAAGAATACCTTGCTGTTTCGCAAACATTACGATGTCGTGAATAGTAAGGAAGTAGTAGTGGTATTTAAGCTCTTGAATAAGCGCCAGTTCATTCTCGATGGTTTGATTGACTTCTGCTGGCACGCCTTCAGGAAAACGCAGCTTTTTACCACGTTCGACCAACATACGTAAGTAAGAGTCGGGTGTATAACCATCTGGGATCAGCTCGGTAGGATATTCGTATTTTAAATCGGAGAGCTTAAACTCGCATAAATCGGCGATGTAAGTACTTTCTTCCAGCCATTCTGGTTTGTAAATCCGAATCAACTTTTTAAAAGGACGAAGCGCTCGCTCAGTATTCGAAATACGGTCAAAACCGAGTTTATCGACGCTACACCCATGTTTTATAGCAGTAAGTACATGCTGTAATGGCAAGCGTTCAACATCATGCATGAGAACGCCTCCGCAGGCAGTTATAGGTAATTGAAATTCATGTGCTAACTGCTCGCAGTGCGCAATGTACTCAGTATCGTTGTTACTCAAATGGCGCTGAATCGCTACCCACAAACGATTAGCGTGGTGTTGATTGAGCCAGCGCCCCCAATAGTGATCACTCTCTTGATGTGTGGGCAGCCACAATACCAAACAATGTCGAACCGACATCAAATCCCATTCGAACAGTTGATAGTTGCCTTTTTCACTGCGTCTCCTTGCGTTTGTGATGATACGACACAACTCGGCATAAGCCTTGCGACAAGGGCAAAGCAGTACGATTTGGCATTCATCATTTAACCAAAACATACTTCCAACGATTTGTTTGATATCGAGTTTATGTTGTTCGATGGTTGCATGGGCTTTGACAACGCCCGCGACTGAACATTCATCCGTTATAGCTAGAGCTTGATAGCGATAGAAAGCAGCTTGGAGTACCAGCTCTTCTGCATGAGAAGCCCCAGTCAAAAAAGAGAAGTTAGACTGACAAAATAGTTCCGCGTAACTCATAATGACCCAACAAAAATAACTGTCGATTTAACAAAAATAGCCATGAAGAAACCAGTGCTTGTGCTGATCGCGAAATATCCATAACCAGCGGCCTTGCTTGGTGTGTGCAATGTAGTAATCACGCATGATCTCATCACCATCCCACCACCCAGAAACTATTCGCTCAGGTCCGTGGACCAAAGAAACTTGCTCTTGCAATACAATGGGAGTCGGTAATTGCATTGCTGGGCGTAGTATGGATGGTATGGCGTGCCCCTTTTCATCCGGAGCATCAGCAGGGCGATACTGACTGGCCTTTTCTGGTCTAGGATCGCAAGCAATATTGGGTTTTAAAACGGCACTTTTTCCCAATTTAGCTTGCAGTAAAGAGAGCAGCTCTAAAGCATTCATGTTTCCTTTCTGCCCAGCAAAGAGATCGCGTGATGCACTAAGAGGCTCACCTTGACGGATGACTTTTAACGTTAGCCCTGTGACTGGGCCATTAAGCGAGAGTGATTCTAAGCTTAAACTCGCTAACTGTTGCCAACGCTGACATAGGTAATCACCTTGCGCAGAAGTGAGTTGAAGGTGTTGCTCTTGTTTCTCACGCTGGTGGAGTGTTAAACACAGTTCAAAAGCGACCTTATCTCTTAATTTTAGAAAGGTTTCGAGTTGACGAAGTAATTTGGTCAACGGCTTTTTAATCCACTGAACGTTTTCGATCTCAAACAAGAGCTCTAAATAAACTTGGAAGGATTCGGTAGGGTGATAAAAGTCGACAGGGTGTTTAAACTGCCCAGTCAGTCGACCAACGTAGTTCACCAAATCGATATCAAAGCGTCGTGCGATGTCTTGCAATGGCAGTTCAAGCAGGTTTTGCAATGTGGTGACGCCTACACGTTGTAACTTCTCTACGGTAGCGTTTGATAAATCTGTCAGTTTTAACGGTAGTGGTGATAAAGCTTTTTGTATGGCAGATTTGTCTTCACTGATGACGTTCGCTCCTGATATTGCCATCAATTTGGCAGCAAAAGGCGAAAAACCACATCCGAATTGAAAACTCAGTTTCAGCTCCGATAAGTGAGCTCTGACTTTATTCCAATAGTTTTCAAGCCCTTCATACAGAGCGAGCATTGGAGTAGCACGCAGCAAAATACCTTGGTTTGGCATCAACACAACGTCAGATGTGATCAAATACAGCCATTGAGCAATTTCTTGTAACTTGCTCAATTCGGTGTGCGGATGATAAGGATGCACTTGTAAATCTCGACACAAGGACGCAGCACTGCCTAGGCCCATACCAGGCTTAATGCCTTGTTGTTCGGCAATCTCGTTGTATTGAAGAATCTGGCAACGTTGGCTTTCGACAATCACCACGGGTTGTTCTTGGTTATCACCAAAGAGTGCGTCTAGCTGCAGGCGAGGGAAGTGCAAGTAAATCCACAGAGCCATATCACTAACCTTGGTTCGCCAGTGGGAAATTGACCACAGTCGAGTGCACAGTTTCAGATGATGGTTTCACCAGTTGCGGGTAATGGTGTTGGAAGCCGATACTAACGCTACCTCTATTCCAGCCTCCTTTCCTTTTCAGCACTTCAACATTAATCCCTTGCTCGTCGCCTTTCAGTTTTAAACTGAGTGACACAGGCAAAGACAAGCGGTTGATAGTATCTGTTTTAAGCATAAAGAGAGGGCAACTCCCTTGTTCACTTGCTACCTGTAAGCGTTTCACTTGATGTATTTCAAGCTCTTCTTGCCATAACAAAACATTACTGCATACCCCACTTTTCAGACATTGCTCTGCAGCCCAAAGAGCATCTTTGGGGTGAGTTGGAGTAACAACCCACACTTGGTTTATATCCAACCCGATGTAGTGTAAAAACAGAGAATTCACTAGCGCAGGTGGTTGAATAAATGCGGTCATACCATTGGTCTGAGTGGCTTTTAAATAGGGAGCGAGCAAACGCAATTCACCAATACTACCAATAGATTCCATCTCCACTACGCCATGAGGTGGAAAGCCTCCGCCGAGCAAATCATCTAATTCAGAAAAACCGGAACTAGTCTGCAACTGCTGAGGATCTGCTTTCGTTAAATTTGCTTGCCAAACAAGGTGTTGGCTTTTTAAGTTCTGAATAATATCTTGCATAATAAATACCTGTATATATGTACAGTATATTTCTGTGGGAGAAAGTCGCAAGATTTTTATGAAGAGAGAAATGAAAAAAGGCAGCGTTTGCTGCCTTTTCAATCGATTATGTGAGGTAACCTGAATGAGTTATTTACGCTTCGGTTGAGCGTCGATGCACTGACCGTTCACATCGGTAACCGCAGGATCCATTAAGTGCAAATATAGCGGCATGATATCCAGTGGCGTTTTGAGAGTATTCGCATCTTCACCCGGATATGCTTTTTCACGCATGCGAGTACGAGTGGCACCAGGGTTAATTGCGTTAACGCGGATCGGTGTATCACTCAGCTCGTCAGCTAAAACTTGCATCATGCCTTCTACGGCAAATTTAGAGATAGCGTATGGCCCCCAGAATGCGCGGCCAGAGTGGCCGACAGTTGAAGAGGTAAAGATAATACGCCCAGCTTCTGATTTACGCATCACAGGCAGTAATGCTTGAGTCATTAGCACTTCGGCTTTCACGTTGATCTGCATGATATCGTCGAAGTCTTCCTCTTTGATTTGATCAAATGGACACAGCGAACTCAAGACACCTGCGTTGTGTAATAGACCATCCAAGCGACCAAACTGTCCTTCGATTGTCTCTGCCATATCAATATAATTCTGCTGAGTTGCACCCTTGAGATCCAATGGAATGATAGCAGCTTGTGGATAGCCAGCAGCTTCAATCTCATCATAGATAGATTCAAGGTTTTGCACATTTCTACCCAAGAGAATAACAGTTGCACCGTGCTCGGCATAAGAAAGCGCGGCTTGACGGCCGATGCCATTACCAGCGCCAGTAACAAGAATGACTTTACCTTTTAGAGCATCAGCTGAAACGGAGTAGTTCACGGCGATAAATCCTTATTATTGTAAGAGGGTCCATGATAGTTAATTGACGCTAAAAAACGCCTGTTTCTCAATGGAAAATCTTGGTAATCGTGACAAGATGGTTACAATACACCAATTCATGTGTTATACCAATTCCAGAACTTTCGTTAGGTATGCTATCAATCAGAACAAGTGGTTACAAACCGCGCTGCCTTCTCGCTGATGTTTCTGCGTAACATACTAACGTCATCTGAAATGAGATAAAGGAGCTCTCGTTGGAATTTTTATTAGATTATGGTCTGTTTCTGGCCAAAATTATCACGGTGGTTGCTGCGATAATTGTTCTGCTCATTATTGCAAAATCGGCTGGTGGCAAATCGGGTGCGGCGAAAGGGGAGTTAGAGATTACCAACCTTTCAGAGCAACACAAACAATCTGTTGAGCAGTTAGAGCATCATTTGCATGACGATGCTTTCATCAAGGCTCGAGATAAAGCCGTCAAGAAAGAAGAAAAAGAGAAGAACAAATCTCGCGAGAAAGAAATCAAACAAGCGAGCAAAGACGGTTCATTAGATAGCAAGCGTGAACCACACCTATTTGTTCTTGATTTCAACGGTAGCATAGACGCAAAAGAAGTCGCGTCTCTACGTGAAGAAATCACCGCTATTTTGGCTGTCGCACGTGAAGGTGATGAAGTGTTACTTCGCTTAGAGTCTGGCGGTGGTATGGTTCATGGTTACGGCCTTGCCTCTTCTCAACTGGACCGAATCAAAGCTGCGGGTCTTCCTCTGACCATCTCTGTTGACAAAGTTGCGGCAAGTGGTGGTTACATGATGGCATGTGTAGCAGATAAGATTGTTTCTGCACCATTTGCAATTGTGGGGTCTATTGGCGTTATCGCACAAATTCCTAACTTCAACAAACTGTTGAAGAAACATGATATTGAGTACGAACAACTAACAGCGGGTGAATATAAACGCACGCTAACGATGTTCGGTGAGAATACCGATAAAGCGCGCGATAAGTTTAAGCAAGAACTTGAAGAAACACATGTCTTGTTTAAAGACTTCATCCGTGAGCGTCGTCCTAGTTTGGACCTAGACAAAGTAGCCACTGGTGAGCACTGGTTCGGTACACAAGCGAAAGAGCTTGGTTTGGTGGATGACATTAGTACATCTGATGATATCGTTGTTGCGGCATGCAAAGATAAAACCGTACTTTCTGTGCATTATGTGCAGAAGAAAAAGCTGGCAGACAAGCTAGCAGGTGTCGCGGGCAAAGTTGCTGACAGTGTGATCTTAAAGTTAGCTGAGCGTGGTCAAAAACCGATTGTTTAATCGAGCTTAAGTTCATGACATTTAAAACGGCGAGGGCAGAAGCTCTCGCCGTTTTTGTTGAACTTTATGTTTATTGATGAATCCAATTACGCATTAGGTGTAATGCTTTACACGACATTTTTCCTCGCTCCAAAGACTGATTACCCGTATAATGTGCGCCTCGAAAACCGAGCAAATTGCTGAAAAGAAACTATTGGTGGAGAAGAACATGTCCTCTCAAACTCCGGTTGTAACCGTAGATGGACCTAGTGGTGCAGGTAAAGGCACTTTATGTATGTTGCTGGCGAAAAAGTTGGGTTTCCAACTCTTAGATTCTGGCGCAATTTATCGTGTACTTGCACTCGCTGCGATTCACCACGGTGTCGACACCGAGTCAGAAGATGCTCTTGTCCCACTAGCAACCCACCTAGACGTTCAATTTATCGCGGAAGGTGACTTAGTTAAGGTCATTCTAGAAGGCGAAGACGTGTCAGGGGAGCTTCGCAAAGAAGAAACAGGCATGGCAGCATCTAAAGTTGCGGCTTTGCCACGTGTTCGTGAAGCATTACTACGTCGTCAGCGTGCATTTGAGACCGCTCCGGGTCTGGTTGCTGATGGTCGTGATATGGGCACAATTGTATTCCCGAGTGCGCAAGCAAAAATCTTCCTTGATGCGAGTGCTGAAGAGCGTGCAAATCGACGCCTTAAACAGTTGCAAGAGAAAGGGTTAGATGTTAGATTTGCTGACCTTTTAAGCGAGATCCAAGAGCGTGACGACCGAGATCGTAACCGCCCAGTGGCGCCATTACGCCCTGCTGAGGATGCGCTTGTGCTAGATTCTACGTCGATGACTATCGACGAAGTAGTAGAAAAGGCACTACAATATATCGAATCGAAGCTAGCTGAGTAATAATACTCGACTAGGCTAAGAGCGTTGGTCGCAAGGATGATGACTGGCGAATTTAATAACCCCATGCGGTAGGATACCCGTGGAAGTTTAATTTATTGAAGATTAATTAAATGACTGAATCTTTTGCTCAACTCTTTGAAGAGTTTCTAAACGAAACAGAATTCCAACAAGGCAGCATCGTTAAAGGTACTGTAGTAGCTATCGAGAACGGTTTCGTTCTTGTTGACGCTGGTCTTAAGTCTGAATCTGCTATCCCTGCTGAACAGTTCAAGAACGCTGCTGGCGAACTTGAAGTTGAAGTTGGCGCTGAAGTAGACGTAGCTCTAGACGCTGTTGAAGATGGTTTCGGTGAAACTCAACTTTCTCGTGAGAAAGCTAAGCGTCACGAAGCTTGGATCGTACTTGAGAAAGCTTACGAAGAAGCTGAAACTGTTGTTGGTATCATCAACGGTAAAGTTAAAGGCGGTTTCACTGTTGAACTAAACGGTATCCGTGCTTTCCTTCCTGGCTCTCTAGTAGACGTACGTCCAATCCGCGACACTGCTCACCTAGAAAACAAAGAGCTAGAGTTCAAAGTTATCAAACTTGACCAAAAACGTAACAACGTAGTTGTTTCACGTCGTGCAGTTATCGAATCAGAGAACAGCGTTGAGCGTGACGAGCTTCTAGAAACTCTACAAGAAGGTTCTGAAGTTAAAGGTATCGTTAAGAACCTTACTGACTACGGTGCGTTCGTTGACCTAGGTGGCGTTGACGGTCTTCTACATATCACTGATATGGCTTGGAAGCGCGTTAAGCACCCATCTGAAATCGTTAACGTTGGTGACGAGATCCAAGTTAAAGTTCTTAAGTTCGACCGTGAGCGTACTCGCGTATCACTAGGTCTTAAGCAACTAGGCGAAGATCCATGGGTAGCAATCGCTAAGCGTTACCCAGAAGGTCACAAACTAACTGGTCGCGTAACTAACCTAACTGACTACGGCTGCTTCGTTGAAATCGAAGAAGGCGTTGAAGGTCTAGTTCACGTTTCAGAAATGGATTGGACTAACAAGAACATCCACCCTTCTAAAGTTGTTAATGTTGGCGACGAAGTTGAGGTTATGGTTCTTGAAATCGACGAAGAACGTCGTCGTATCTCTCTAGGTCTGAAACAGTGTAAAGCTAACCCATGGCAGTCATTCGCTGAAGCACAAGCTAAAGGCGACAAAGTTACTGGTAAGATCAAGTCTATCACTGACTTCGGTATCTTCATCGGTCTAGAAGGCGGCATCGACGGTCTAGTTCACCTATCTGACATTTCTTGGAATGTTGCTGGCGAAGAAGCTGTACGTGAGTACAAGAAAGGCGACGAGATCTCTGCAGTTGTTCTAGCAGTAGACGCTGAGCGTGAGCGCATCTCTCTAGGCATCAAGCAAATGGAAAATGACCCATTCAATGCTTACGTTGCTGACAACAAGAAAGGTGTTCTAGTTAACGCTACTGTAACTGCTGTTGACGCTAAAGGCGCTACTGTTGAAATCGCAGAAGGCGTTGAAGGTTACATCCGTGCTTCTGAAGTATCACGCGATCGCGTAGAAGATGCTTCTCTAATCCTAAGCGCTGGTGATGTTGTTGAAGCGAAGTTCACAGGTGTAGACCGTAAGAACCGCGTAATCAACCTATCTATCAAAGCTAAAGACGAAGCTGACGAGCAAGAAGCAATGGCATCTATCAACAAGCAAGATGACAATGCATTCGGTAACGCAATGGCTGACGCTTTCAAAGCTGCTAAAGGCGAATAATATACTCGCTTAAGCAAAAAAGGAGCCGCAAGGCTCCTTTTTTATATTTGGTCATATTTAAGTAGTAATACTAATGACAGTAAACTATCTTAATAAAAGGCATTTCTTCATTGCGCATTTTGCATAAAATTTGTCTAGAATTGTCAGCAAGTGTTTGTTGGAATTAGTATTACTTACTATAATAAGTGATAAAGATACTCAAAGAGGGCAACTATGACTAAGTCTGAACTGATTGAAAGACTCTGCGCTGAGCAAACACACTTATCAGCGAAAGAGGTAGAGGATGCTGTAAAAGATATTTTAGAGCACATGGCCTCTACACTAGAGAGCGGTGACCGTATCGAGATCCGTGGCTTTGGTAGTTTTTCTCTTCATTACCGCGAGCCTCGCGTAGGTCGTAACCCTAAAACGGGCGATAAAGTGGAATTGGAAGGTAAATACGTTCCACATTTCAAACCAGGTAAAGAACTTCGTGAGCGTGTAAATATTGGTTAATGCACTCTTATTAGTTTCAAAAAAGCGGCATACGTTTGTGTATGCCGCTTTTTTGTAATGTATCCAAGTTAGTCATACATCCAAGATCGTTTACTAATCTAATTGTGGATTCAGCCGTTTTCCTTGCTGCTTTCTATACCCAAATAACTTTAACTTCTAAGCATGTCTACAAACTAAGCATCTTGAGGTTACTTGGGTATAGATTATTGCTAATATACGTAGTCTGAAGAAGCATTTTCCTGCATAATCTTACCGACTTACTCCTAGAAGGGTGATGTAACATGAAAATTATAAAAATCGTTGCTGTTTTAGCTCTCTTTTTAATTGCATTGGCGTTAGGTTCCCAAAACCAAGAGCTCGTGACTTTTAACTATCTTCTAGCAAAAGGAGAGTTCCACTTATCTACGCTATTAGGTGTAGTATTTGTGGTTGGCTTTGCTTTAGCGTGGGTTATATTTGGTAGCATCCAACTGAAAACTCAGCTACAGGTCCGTCGTTTAAAGAAAAAACTGAAAAAGTACGAACCAACTGAATCAAACAACGCTGCTGATAAGCCAGCCATTGAAAAACAGGCATAAGGATAAGGCTTAACTTTAATGCTTGAACTACTCTTCTTGTTGTTGCCTATAGCTGCTGCGTATGGCTGGTATATGGGGCATCGCAGCGCTCAGCAAGACAAGCAGAAGCAATCTCATCAAATCTCTCGTCAGTATATGACGGGTCTTAATCTGCTGCTCTCTGACCAATCAGATAAGGCTGTCGATCACTTTATTGAATTGCTCCAAGTTGATAACGAGACCATCGATACTCACCTTGCGTTGGGTAACCTGTTCCGGTCTCGTGGTGAAGTCGACCGCGCAATCAGAATTCACCAAAATCTTATTTCTCGTTCAGGCTTAACACTGGACCAAAAGAACCTCGCCCTTCAACAGTTAGCGAAAGACTACATGGTCTCTGGTTTTCTTGATCGTGCAGAGAAAATCTTCGAACAGTTAGTCGAAGAGCCAGATTACAAAGAGGCGGCTCTTCAACAATTAGTGACCATTTATCAGCAAACACGAGAATGGGAAAAGGCGATTTATTACGCGAACCAATTGGCTAAGTTAGGTAATAAACGCTCAAGGATGCGTGCAAATATTGCCCATTTTTGGTGTGAAATAGCCATGCTCGACCAAGCTGATGGGAATACTAATAAGGCAATACAGCATTTTAAAAAAGCGTTAGCGGAAGACCCGAAGTGTGTTCGAGCAAGTATTGCTTTGGGACGAATTTACCTAGAGTCTGAAGACTATAAGCACACCATCAAATATCTGAAGGGGGTACTTGAGCAAGATAAAGACTTTATCAGTGATGTCTTGCCAACTATTGCAGAATGCTATCATCATCTGGGTCAGGAAGATGAACTTGTCGAGTTTCTGAGAGCTTGTATTGATAAGAAAGCAGGCGTATCAGCCGAGTTGATGTTGGCTCAATTAGTTGCTCATCACGAGAACGTTGGGGCTGCTCAAGAGTTACTGACGAAACAATTGCTGAAAAACCCAACCATGAAGGGCTTCTACCGTTTAATTGACTACCACATTGCAGAAGCAGAAGATGGTCGAGCGAAAGACAGCCTATCAACACTACAAGCGATGGTGGGTGAACAGTTAAAAGTGAAACCGCATTACCGATGCCGGAAGTGTGGATTTTCTACCCATTCCCTTTATTGGCATTGTCCGTCCTGTAAAGGATGGGGAACGATCAAGCCAATCCGCGGATTGGATGGTGAATAATTCTTAATGCAGCTGGCAGAGTTTCTGTCCGCTGCATTTTTTTAACTTTTTATTTAATAAGAACCAAAACAGTTAGGAGATGAAATGATCGACCAAAAAGTTATTGTCGCACTGGATTATGATAACCAAGCAGATGCACTTGCGTTTGTAGATAGAATTGATCCTGCGTCATGCCGACTAAAAGTTGGCAAGGAGATGTTTACGCTATTTGGTCCTGATTTTGTACGTGAACTCCATAAACGTGGTTTCTCTGTATTCCTAGATTTAAAATTTCACGATATTCCAAACACCTGTTCGAAAGCAGTTCGCGCTGCGGCTGAAATGGGTGTATGGATGGTGAACGTACACGCGAGCGGTGGTGAGCGTATGATGACGGCATCACGTGAAATTCTTGAGCCATATGGTAAAGATCGTCCACTTCTTATCGGTGTAACGGTACTAACCAGTATGGAACAAAGTGATTTAGCTGGTATTGGTTTGAATGTTGCGCCTCAGGAGCAAGTTATTCGTCTAGCAACCTTGACCAAAAACGCAGGCTTAGATGGTGTCGTATGTTCAGCGCAAGAGTCCTCATTACTGAAGAGCGAACTAGGCCAAGAATTTAAATTAGTGACCCCTGGTATTCGACCTGCTGGCTCAGAACAAGGTGACCAACGCCGTATCATGACGCCAGTAGACGCTATCCAATCAGGTTCAGATTATCTTGTGATTGGTCGCCCTATCACTCAAGCGTCAAATCCTGCAGAAGTGCTGAAGTCGATCAATGAGAGCTTATCTAAAATGTAAGCACTGTCTCGATTGTATGGAGAAAAGTGAGGCTAAGATGCCTCACTTTTTATATCGAATGAAAATACTAATCGCGGTAAACAACCATTCCTTTTAACCAGCTATGTCTGATCATTTACTCGCTGTAACAGGTATATCGGGGCCAATTGAGATAAAGGTTCTGCGGTTTACTCTGAGTAAAGTAGGGCTTGGTACTATGCCGATCACACTTTTGTAACATAACTCACTGTGATGCCTCGAAAATGCAACCATGTGTTATTGATGGCTTGCGTTACAAATGTCTAAAGAATACTATGGCGAAGATGCATTCACTGCGTTGTAAGGTCTAGGATGACCTAGTGAAACTCTTTGAAATTAATATAGAAGCTGGCAGGACGTCACTTCATATTACGTTCCTATTATTTCCTATCTGCGTATTTTAAATCGCAGCTTTCTGTGAGCTTTCACACGCTGTCTTCCTTGTTACGACCTTAGTGCGCAAACACAACAAGGAAGAAACATGACTAAAAAACTGCCATTTTCAGTACTAGCAACACTGACCGCTGCCAGTTTTCAACTGAGTGCGGCAGAATTGCCAGCTGATATCGAATGGATTTCAAACAACAACGAACCTCTATTTGCCTCTGAAGAGGCGGTACGAGGTGGCACCTATCGCACTTACATTCAGAGCTTTCCGCAAACATTACGAAGTGTTGGTCCAGATGCGAACTCAGGTTTGCGCCAATACTTAATGGATGGTTCACCAAAACTGGCTCAGCGTCATCCAAATACTGGCAAATGGATCCCTCAACTTGCTAAGTCATGGGCATTTGGAGAGGACAACAAAACCGTATTCTTTAAACTCGACGAAACGGCCGAGTGGTCAGATGGTGAAAAAATTACAGCGGATGATTACGTCTTTATGATGAAGTACTACACGTCAAAAGACATTATCGACCCGTGGTATAACGACTTCTTCACAAACAGTATTGTGAGTGTTGAAAAAATTGATGACTACACGATCAAAGTCAATCTTGCTGTAGCTCAAAGTCATGACTCACTTATGGTTATGATTAACATGCCAAGTAATGGTTTTCAGCCTCGTCCTGAACACTTCTTTGAAGGAGAAAAGGACGCAAATAACGATGGCATGCCTGATAACTTCGTCAGAAAGTTTAACTTTAAATCTGAGCCAACCGCAGCACCTTACTACATTGATCAAGTGAAGAAAGGTAAGAGCGTGACATTCAAACATGTCGGTGAAGATTGGTGGGGATACAACAACCGCTACTATAAAAACCGTTATAACGTTGAAAAGGTTCGCATTAAGGTAATTCGCGATCCTGATATTGCCATGAAGCACTTTGAGAAAGGCAACTTAGACTACTTTGAGATGGTGCTACCAAGCTTTTGGCATGACAAAACCAATAGTGATGTGTACAAAAAAGGCTATATCCAAAAGTACTGGGGCTTTAACGAAGCACCGCAAGGAGCTGGTGGTCTTTGGATGAACACAGCGATGCCGATGTTGGATAACCTAGAAGTGCGTAAAGGTGTTATGGCAGCCACTGACTATGACGGCATGATTGAAAACATCATGCGTGGAGATTATTCACGTAAACCGCATGGACTCGGCTTTGGTCATGGCGAATACGATGATCCTAACAATACACCGCCAAAGTTTGATGCTGATGCGGCGGTTAAACACTTCGAAAAAGCGGGCTTTGACAAAGTGGGCGCAGATGGTATTCGTGTTAACGACAAGGGCCAACGCTTGAGCTTTGCCATCACCTACGGATACAACTCTTGGACACCGCGTATTGCATACCTGAAAGAGCAAGCGAAACTTGCTGGTCTTGAGTTCACGTTAAACTTGGTGGATGGCTCATCTGCGTTTAAATACATTCTTGAGAAAAAGCATCAGCTAGCGTTTTTGAATATGGGCTCTGGTGAGATCCCTGCGTATTGGGAATACCTACACTCGGATAATGCAAATCGACCACAAACGAATGCTCACACCAACTACAGTAGCCCTGAGCTAGACAAGTTAATTGAAGCGTATGACTCTGAGTTTGATCAGGAGAAGCGTTACGACTTGTCGCATCAAATCCAAAACTATGTCAGCAAAGCAAATATCATCGTTCCTGGCTATATGGTGCCTTATTCTCGAGTTGCTCATTGGCGCTGGGTTAAAATTCCTAAAAACGGCATGACAAAAGCGACAGAATGGGTGCTTCATCCAATGGATATCGGTAATTTCTGGATTGATAACCAAGTAAAAGAAGAGACAGAAGAAGCGATGGACGAGGGTAAAACCTTCCCAGAACTAACGGTAATTGATGATCGTTACAAATTGTAAATCAGTAGTTTAGATAGAAAATGATAGCCCCGATAATGAATTTTATCGGGGCTTTCTTTTTTACTTAATAAGGTAAGACACTTCTAAAAGGTAGGTTTTTGCATCACCAAGCAAAGAGAACGCTCTATCGATGGTTTTAAATCGATCATCAAGCGAGTCGCTGGATATCAGCTGGCTGAATGTTTGCAACGAAAAAGCTTCGTTTGCTTTGAAGAACTGATGTACGTTTTCAAGCTGAACTTTATGAATATGCTCCACCTTATTTAGGGCGGTGGTTAAATCGGAAATGTTAATCGACATTGCTACTCGGGAACCTTATCAATAAGACCTATATGAGGTCATAGAGTGGGGTTTTATATTTTGCGACAGAGAGTAACACCGAAGAGCAATTTATAGTCTGATGAAGATCAATTTGCCTTATTTAAGCATCTGTAACGCGACACTATACGTATACCTAGAGCTAGTACACGTTACAACGCTTGAATATAGGCTAGGGTTTCACCTGATCAAAAGTAAAAGCCAAGTCCGACTAAAAGCCCTTGAGAAGCTGTATCATATTCAAATACTCCCTCATTTTTGTAATCAACCCAGGTCGACTTGTAAGCTAAGTTGAGATCAGACCATTCGTTAAAACGATAACGAACACCAGTTTGAATGGCATAAGTGAAGTGAGTATCGTTGCCAAGTCCGGCGTCGATACTGGCATGAAATCGCCAGTTTTCGCTCAATTCATCAATGAGTCGCAAGCCAACTAAAAAATCGACCCAATCTTCTTGTAATGACAGTCTATCTTCTAGTACCCGGTTGTCATTACGATACAGCTTGCCGGTGATGTCATTGTCCCACCAGCGTAATCCAAACATATAATCCAGTTTACCAAATGAATATTGTTCGCGTTGGAATGCCTTTGCTTCTAGAACACCTTGCCGTATTTCGATGTCCGCACGATAACGAGCGTTAGGCAGAGCGCCCTTGATATTATTAACATCACCACTTAAGTTCATGAAACTATAATCTATGTAGTAGCCCCACTTACTTTGGTAAATACTCTCGAATCGCAACATCGCCCCAATATCGAGGTGGTCTACGATGAACTTAGGATCGACATCCACCTCTGATGAAAAGCGACCAATACTGGTATCCCCGTGGATATTCAGTCCTAGCATGTACACTTCTATGCTATTTCGCCAACGAGATTCTTGTGTCTCGGCTGAGAGCGCTACTGATGTAGGTAATACAAGAATGAGTGAGGAGAGTGATAGCAGGTTACATGGTTTCATCCAATTTCCTTTTCGGCTGTTCGGCTTTTCGTCAGCTTTCAGCTTAGTAGAAGTCGCTACACTCTGCATAAAAAAGGGAAGCAACTTGCTTCCCTGTAATTAACATTGACTTAGAGTTGTTTGGCAATGTCTGAGGTTAGGCTTTCTAAGCCTATGGATAAAGCGTTGACGAGCGCTTCATAGCCCTCATCTTGAAGCGGCTGAGAGATTTGTATTGGCGCGCTGTTTTCTACCTTACCTTCGGCATTAATGAGTAACCATTCCCCCTCAATTTCGATATTACCTTTGTAGCTGCCATTAAATTTATTTAACGTAAGCTGTAGTTTGGCTTCACCGCTTTGATCCAACAGATTATTCATTTCAGTCGGCCAGTAATGACTTTGCTTGTGACGTAGTTCCGCGACAACTCTCTGAGTGATTTGCTCGGAAATACTGTGCGCCCATTGATTGTGTTTTGCCTGAATAACTTGGGTCTCAGAGGTTCGATAAACAATGCCATTATCATTCAAATAACTCGCCAATGTCACTGGACGAACAACTAAAGTTGGGCGCTGAGCGATATCAGAAGAGCTCAGAGTCACTGGTTCCGCCTTAGGTAGAAGGTACATAGCTCCTTTAGTTTGCGGAGCGCTACTGCAACCCGTTAGACCGACAAATAGCGCGATAGACAGAAAGAATACTCGTTTCATTAGTTTTGGCCTTTAACTGGTATTGGGTCACTGATTTCATCTTCTCCAAACACAAGAGAGTTTGGCTTTTCGTTTAGCTGTTTAAGTACGGGTTTAAACTCTGTCATCACGCTTTCTAATTCTTTTAGCGTGGCTTCCATTTCGCTGTACATGGTTGAGTTGGGCCCATAACCATCGAGTGTTTTTTGTAATTGCTGTAAGCTTTGGCGAATATCTGTTGGGATCTCTTGCGTCTCTTTTTGATTCAAAAGTTTATCAATACTGTCCGCCACGCGTTCTGCTGAAGCTAACGTTTTTTCGGACGTTTTTAACGTTGAATTGAGAGAGTCTAGTGTTTCTTCCATTGGTAAGTTATTAATCTTATTTAGGAAGTCGTTCACTTGGCGCTGAACCTGCGCAAAACCACCACGCATGGTTGGGAAAACATCTAAATCAGCAAACTTACTCGGTACGTAAGGCTCGTCATTTGGATAGAAGTCGGCGTCAACATATAGTGCGCCTGTTAATAAGTTACCTGTTTTTAAAGTACCACGTAGGCCTTTAGCAAACTCACTCTTCAATTTATCTTTTAACATTGGCAAAGATTGGGATTGGAAATCGCCATAAACACGGCCGAGCTCGATACGTACCAATACAGGGATTTTTTTCGCAGAAAAGTTCTCTTCTGGGGTTGGAAGTCGCATTGGTACACGCATCACAGTACCAATTCTCAAGCCTCGATATTCGACAGGTGCCTTACGTTTAAGCCCTCGTACCGATTCATCAAAAAGCATAACGAATTCAATATAATCATCGTACATGCCTTCTCGAAGTTGTTTAATATCATCATACAAGCGGAAGTTGACCATATTTTCAGTGAGCTGTTCACCGGATTCAAGACCTGGAACGGTATCGAAGGTAACACCACCCGTTAGCATGCTCTCTAATGAGCCAAACTTGACTTCGAACCCTTCAGCATTGAGCTGTAAATCTACGCCAGAATTCAGCCAGAACTTGGTACGAGTGCGCACTAAGCTGTCATAAGGCTTGAAAATAAAGAGTTGGTATAACGCTTTGCGAGTGTCAACATCAAAGCTGGTTTTCTCTACGCGACCAACCGTAAAGCCTTTATAAATGACGGGGTCACCAACGCCTAGCTTACCAGCCTCGCGGTGTGTTAACACAAGGCGTAACCCCTCTGCATCAGGAGAGGCGACTGGGGGAACATCTAAGACCGTAAAGCGCTCTTTCTCTATTTTAGATTTACCCGGCTGAAGTTGGATATAAGCGCCAGAGAGCAAGGTTTCTAAACCTGAAACGCCATCACGGCCAATACGAGGCTTCACCACCCAAAACATGGTGTCATCTCGCAACATGCGTTCTGCATCCTTGTTCATTTGTGCCTTAGCGATGATGTGATCGTAATTTTCACTGAGAGTGACTTCAGTAATCAGTCCGACTTTTACATTCAATGCTCGGATTTCGGTTTTGCCAACCTCAATCCCATCTGCGGTTGGCAGTTGGAGAGTAATTTGTGGGCCTGTACTGTTGATATATTGGAACAGCATCCACGCTCCCATGGCTAGCGCAAGGATCGGGACAATCCATATCGCAGAAATCTGCTTTTGCGGTTTTATTTGAGCGGTTACGTTGTTCTCATCACTCATATTTGGCTTTCTCGTTTAAGTTGTCAGAAATCGGCTCCTGCACTTCGTTTTGTGGCAATTGCCACAACAAACGTGAGTCAAATATCATTGCAGAAAGCATAGTAAAAATGACCACTGCCGCGAAAGAGAGCGCAGCAGGACCTGGATAAATCGCCATTAAGTTTTGCAGTTGAACCAGTGCAACTAAGATCGCGACGACGAAGATATCGATCATGGACCAACGGCCAATAAACTCAGTTATGCGGTAGATCTTTAAGCGTGAAATACTCTCTTCGTGCGGAAGATATCGCGCTTTTTGCGCATTGTAATACAGCCACGCGAGTGCCAGCATTTTCGCCATTGGAATAAATACGCTAGCAAAGAAAATTACCATCGCAATAGGGTAAGAACCTAAATGCCAAAGCAATATTACCCCCTCCATGATAGTCGAACCTTCTGCATGTCCAAGGCTTACGGTGTACATCATAGGGTAGAGGTTTGCAGGGATATAGAAAATGACTGAAGCAAACAAAAGTGCCCAAGCTTTTTGTAAATTGTCTGCGGGGTTGTATTTGTGAATAGGGCTTTTACAACGAATGCAGTGTTGGTGTTTTTTAGCTTCAATAGGGTTGAGCTGGTGACACGTATGACAACCAATATGGTTGTGGTTATGGTGCGTATCACCCTCTTTTACATCAGGTAGCTCGATAGCTGGAATAAAGTGCCCCCAGAGCCAGCTTTTGTCGACCATTGATATGCATTTGACTACCAGAACGGTATATACACAAAACGCCCAGAATGAAGTGCCCATGCCTATGTCTGCGAGGGAAGCTATTTTAATTAAGCTGACCAACACGCCAATCAAAAATACATCCACCATTAACCAGGGTTCGACTCGAAACAGAAGACGGCATAAAACTTTTGCCATTCGTTGCTGCTTTTTAGAGGGGGTATGTTTACGTGCTTTTAATGCTTCAAGGTGAAGAAAGAGAATGAGACCAACATAGATTGCAGGCAAAACGATAACTGTTGCGAGTAGCAGCACACCCAAAAGCACATTTTGAAACTCAGCCAGCATTTTGGCAGCGTGCAACAAGGTGATCTCTTGCGACAACCCTTGCACGCTGAACGACATAAAAGGGAAAGAAATGCTTAGCACTAACATGATCAAACATGCCGATGATATGGCGATCACGCTTTGGTAAGGCTTGGCATTCACTTTAGTCAGCGAATGCGAACATCGAGGACATTGTGCTTTTTGCCCCTGTTCGATATCGGGAATGCGAACAACAAGGCCGCACTCTTCGCATGAAATTAACTGACGGGAATTAGGTTGAATACTCATCGGGTAGGTTTTAGATTCATTTGCTTTAAGAATACTCTTTTTTCACTAGGCACGCTTGTTTTGATTCAGGAGTTTACGAGTTTCTTACTTTTGGCATTAGAGGATATGGGAGATCTAAGACATAAACGAAGTCGCGTTTGGTACAAGATTTTACGGCGAAGATGAGTATGTTGGAAGCCGAAAATAATGTGATATTGCTTGTCTGTGGAGGGGTAATTACTTGTTTTTAAGGGTAAGTAACCCTGCCCAGATAATCTGAGCAGGGAAAAAGAGCATTTTATTTAAGGTGCTTAGTTGTACTTTACTTGACCGTTCCGCTCTTAAAGGCATTGGAGCCGACTTGCGTACCGTTGAGCGTTTTGCCGTAATAGCCTTGGTGCTGGTGATATTTCTCCGCGTTTGCGGTGACATTGCCTTTGAATCGAGGATCTTGTGGACGCTCATGGCTGTTGACGTATGCTGCGACATCCCATGCTTCTTGCTCTGTCAGCTGCACACTTTTCCCAAGCGGCATGTTTTCGTAAATAAAATAGGCTGCAGTGTTAATCCGGTGCATACCTGCGCCCCAGTTATACGCATATTCGCCCCAAAGTGGTGGAATGTATGAATGGTCGTTGGTGTCTTTGATGCCTGAACCGTCGGCGCGATGGCAAGTTTCACAGTTCTTTTCGTAGACCAATGCGCCTCGCTCTATTGATGGTTCTTGCTCAGGGGCGGCGATTTTTGGGTAGCCACGCCCAGAGAGATTACCCCGCTTTTCAATTGGTAATGCTTGTGCGATGGCTTCGGGCAACGGGAAGTCTTTTGCTTTTCCACCAATTTGCAACGTTTTTGCGTCTAGTTCTGGAATGGGTTCATCCGCCATACCATGTTTGTCAAGCAAGCCGCCCATCGCTAACCAGTAGGCGTAAGCACTAAGGGCAACAATTTCTGGCGAATCGTAAGCGGGCGCTTTACCGTTCATGGAATACTCGAAACAACCTTGGATACGGTCAGCATAGCTGTTTACGCGATCGTTTTTCTTACGATATGCCGGGTATGCCATGTAAGCTGCCCACAGTGGCGCAGCGTTTGCTTTTCGTCCTGCCTCCATATGGCAGTTCACACAGTTTTGTTCGTTGCCAACGTATTTTCCGCGCATTTGTTGTGAGTTAACAAAGAGCGAGTAACCGCGTTTTACTTGCTCACCAAATGCGGTGTTTGGGATTGTGCTGAGATCACGCGGTTTTAAGTATTCACCGTGCTTTTCTTTTTCTATCGCAGGTAGCTCTTTCTGGCGGTCCGGTAATGGAGCGTTAGCTAGTACGAGCGTAGAAATGAAAGGCAGTGCGAACAAAGAATAGAAACGTTTCATGACTGCTCCTAGTAACGTAATGAGGCAAAGTAGTAAGCAAGATTTTCGATCTCTTTGTCAGTGAGATTTTTTGCGATAGTACCCATCATATTGAGCGGGTCACCACTGCGAGTGCCGTTTTTCCATGCCATCAATTGCGTTTTTAAGTAATCAGCATGTTGGCTTGCGAGGCGAGGGAACTTGTCGACGCCCATACCGCTGGCTCCATGACAAGTCGCGCAAGCTGGAATATTTCGATCCCAATCGCCTTGGAAAATTAACTTACGATACGGGTTACGAATATCAGCTTGGTCGCCGCGTTGTTCTGGATTCGTGAACTCATAGCTCGGGAGGTTAGCAAAGTACTCCATCACTTCCTTACGGTCTGCGGGATCGCTGAGTTCCTTCGCCATGCCTTGCATGACCACATTTTGGCGTTCGCCACTAAGGAATAGTTCGATTTGAGTGTTGAGATAATTCGCGTTTAAACCAGCGATCATAGGCGCGATATTTGGCTGTCCCATGCCATCTTGGCCGTGACAACCGCTACATACGCTGGCTTTTTCCGGAATAGACGAGGCGCTTGCGCCCATAGTGGTTGCTAATAAACAGGCCACCACCACTGGAAGAATTTTTGACATGCTGACTCACTTTAATTTTTATTAATATGCCTAAGTGCTACTTGGTAGTCACTTGGACGATATTGTCGGCCTTGTCAATAATGAAAGGTATTGTGGATTTCCACATATTTAATAAGTGTAAATGGCCGTATTTGTTTTTATTGGTTGTTCTATAAGCGATAAAAACAAAGTGGTGAAGAGCTGCACAAATCGGCAGCTCTAAGTGGTAGAGACGTCTTAACGTGCGGCGTTACGCTTTGCGGATTTTGGCCGGCAGGGACTGACGTGCCGCCGCGCCCACGACCCAATCCAACAACACGCCTTTGCCTTCTCGAGTAGGGTCAATTAAGCCAATGTCGTTAATATTGACGCCATCTTGGCTGCGCGTTTTTACGGGTTGTTGTTTATCGCCGATCCAGTGCGAGCGTTGTCCTAGCTCGGTATGACCAAACCCATGTTCAAATCCGAGTGTGCCAGGGCGAATCCCGTTGACTATCATCGCAAGTGCTTTGGTGCTTGCAGATGGGGTTTCGATAACAAACTCATCACCCGTTTTAATGCCTGCGCGCTCGGCATCGATTGGATGGATGTACACTGGATTTACGCCTTTAATCGAGTTCAACCTTGGCGATAGATTGGATACTGCACTGTGAATGTTGGATTTAAAGTTCGTCAGGCTGAAAGGCCATTCTGAGCTTGGGAACTGGTCTTCCATTGGTGTGCCGTCGGCCAGTTTTTGTGGATGCCATGTTGGGCAACCCGTGTAGAAATCACCGGTCATGGTGTTTCTTGCGCTGCCGACACGTTCATTCCATATCGCAACAGGTCGTGTCCATTTGTGCTTCATTTGTGCACCTTGATACGCTTCGGTTGCATTTTCAAAGCGTCCGCCGCGAGCAAAAATAAACGCCACTCGTTTCATCTCATCCGCTGTTAGCGTGCTTTGCATCGCTGGCATTAAACGCTCTAAGCCTGACCACGCAATGTCTTCTGCCGAAACTTCAGGCACGCCACCTTTCACATAAGCCAAGTTTGCCGCAGCTCGCAAATAGAAATCTTCGGCGCGATGGAGAGCGTGCCAGTTGCCTTGTGCATCTTGAATTGCATTGTCACCAAAACCGCCCAGCTGCATTTTCTTAGCAACATCAATCAGGAAGTTCTCTAAACAAATCGAGCGACCGTCGGCGGTTTTCTCTGTTCGCGCTTCCACTATCGGCCAACGAGCGGTGACGGTTTTCACCGGAACGTCGTGCCAAGGCGTTGCCATACCCCAGCTTTCGTAGGTGACCGTGTCAGGTACAATATAATCCGACAACGCGGTGGTTTCGTTAATGAACGCATCAACAGACACAATCAAACCGAGTTGTTTTGGATCTTTAAGCTTGTCTTCCAGCAGCGTTTTCAAACCGGGTACACCATACATTGGGTTCGCCATGTGGTTGATCCACGCTTTAACGCGGTATGGATACCCATCAATAGCCGCAGATAGGTGCTCTGTCAGCAGTGGCGCGGCAAACGGATACCAAGGGGCGCGAGTTGGGTAAGGTGATTCACCTGCCTTAACGCGACGTTTGTATTCGCTGGTTTTGTGGTAGGGGAATTTACTGCGCGACAAAAAGACGCCTTTCGGGCCGACTTTGCCAGCAAATTTGGTGAAGTCGTAACGAGGACCCGCAGCGGAAGTTGGGTAGCCACCCGCTTTGGCCATCGCGCCGCCTTTCATATTTATGTTACCAATCAACGCATTGAGCATCATGATGGTAAACGAGTTATAGAACCCATTGGTGTGCATGTTGCCACCGTGGGTATCGACCACCGCTTTTGTTCCGTGACTGGTAAAGCGCTTTGCTAGTTCAACAATTTGTTCGACGGGGATTTCACATTGTTGGCTGTAGAACGCAAGACTGTATTTGAACGCCTCTTCTTTGAGTCTTTGTAGAGACGATTTTACGCGCACTTCGCCCGATGCAAGCGAAACCGTTTTATCGACAAACAGTGCCGCTTCGTCAGCTTGGGTATGAACACCAAATTCGCCGCTTTGCTCATCCACGATGACGTACGGGTCAGAGTCAGACAACGCTTCGCCCTCGAATGGCAGATTCAAGTCCGACGCGCGTAAAAACGTGCCGTTTCTCGGGTGCTGATTATCGCTTATCACGAGATGCGTAGCATTACACCAGTGCGCGGTACCGGCTCGTTTCATCGCGTTTGCCCCCGGCTGCGCCAAGAAGGTTTTGTTGTAGCGTTGGTTTTCGATGATCCACTGGATCATGCCAAGCACGAGGGCAGAATCGGTGCCCGGTTTGATTGGTATCCAGCGGTTGTTGTCACCGGCGGCCAAGCTCGATGAACCCGCAGGCAAACTTGGCGTGATGATGGAGTATTCCAAGCCACCTTCTGTTCGCGCATTGGCGAGTTGGCGCGCCTGACGCTTAAAAGGGTTGCCAGCTTGCGCAGGCGACATACCGATGAAGATGATGTATTCCGCATTATCAAAGTCTGGCTTCAAATGTGCGTTCTTATCTAAGTCGTTCATAAATGCGCCGCTGCCAGCACGAAATGCGTAGCCGCAGTAAGAGCCATGATGCCCAAAGTTACGCGTACCGTAGCTATTGAAAGCAAAGCGTTTGAAGATGTCGTCTCGGCCTTCATTACCGGCGTTGGTCATTAACAATTGATTGGCCTTCGGGCCATATTCTGGGTTTTTAGGGGCAACGGGCGTTGTTAAATCGCGAATGTCGCGTAAGCCATCAACATGGCCTTCACCAAATAAATCACCGCCCTCGACGACTTCTTCAATCAATTGCTCGTAGCTGATCGGAATCCATTTTCCTTCGCCGCGTTTGCCAACTCGTTTCAGTGGCTGAGTAATGCGGTATGGGCTGTTGCGAATTTCTAGCATCCCATTGCCACGTGCGCATGCTGTTGAACGACCGTCAAGGCCCGCTTCTCCTGTCAAACTTAAATAAGCATCTTTGACTGGCGTTTCGAACGGAATGTGTTGCTGATGAGAGAGTGGGTGATATGGGTTGCCAGTAATACGCAAAATCTCGTCGCTGCGGTTATCAATGCGTACACGCAATCCGCACAGTGACCAACAACCAAAACACATCGATGGCGCAACGCGCTGATTTGGATTAGGGATTAGGTTGCCTTTGCTGTTGACCGTGTACTCTGGTTCAAGCGAGTTACCGTGGTGAATATCACGCGTTTTTTCTCCCGCAGTGCCTTCGAGCGCACCTTCGACCATGTGTTTGGTGGTGGTGGCGTAACCCGCAGCGAATGCGCCAAGCCCACCCACTGCAATGCCTGATTTCAAAAACTGACGGCGTTTGTTATCCATGATGAAATCCCCTTTGATTAGCGTTCAGTTAAGGTGAGTGATGAGGCTTTTACTTCGATCTTTTGTTTTGGCTGAACCAGCTCCGAACTGAGCTGTGCCAGTGCAAGCCATAATCCGAGCATGCCGATAATGCCTATCCAGCCATTTCCATCCATAGTGAGTTGGTATGGATACAGCCCTGCATCGAACTTGGCGATGGTTTGCACTTCCATGATGGTAAACCAGCGAATCAGCCATGCACTTGCCAGTGCGGCAGCAGACACAAAACCGAGCCCTATGACGTGACGAAATCTGGCTGATGTGGACTTTTTGGTATCGCGCAAGAAGATGAAAGCGAGCAAAACACAACCTAAAACGACAAAAGTGAGCAGGGCAATGTTGTGCATCCATTGTTCGCTAGAATAGAGCGAAAATGCGGAATTGTTGGATGCCCAAATCGGTAGCAATATCAGCGTTAATACACCGCTGGTAACCACTGATTTTTTCAGTAAATTAGTATCGCCAGATGTCAGCGTCTTTGACTGACTAGGCAGCAGTAACCAAATCAGCAGAGAAAATCCGACCGCGCCCATAAATGCAGTGACAAACCAAAGAATTGGTGACGCGGGTTGGTGCCATAATGAACGTGATTTTACGATCGCAATTTCAGCTCCAGTATAAAGGGCGATGGTTAAGCCTGATAACACGGTGATTGCAGATATTGTGAGCATCACTTTGTGAGAAATAGCCCATTCACCAAGCGACAACTTAGATAACAGAGGTAGTACTTTTCCCGGTTGATTTCGCAGTGCGATAAGATCCTCGCGGAGATATAGCCATGCAGTCACTACCGCTAAACCTGAGAAAACAGGCAAGAAAAGCGACCCCAAAGACATCCATGACCACGGAGTGATGTGTACGTAAAAATGCCATGCGCGTCCCGGCTGGTGAAGGTCGCCAGTTAACGCTAATGGCCCCACGATGGCGCCGATGGCCAGCGTCAGAACAAGCGCAGCGCGCAGTCTGTGACTGGTGTGTTTTTCAAATAATAGGGCGATTAGGAATAAAACAGCAGCCGTATAAGCCGAACCGATGTAGAAGAAATACTGCACCGCCCACGGGAGCCAAGCCATCGCTTGAGGTTGGACTAACACTTCGGTGATGTTCATGCGCGATCTCCTTGTGGGTCGTAAATAGCAGGTTGTCCGTCGATGTGGCTGGTGAAGCGTTCATCCATGCCGATGTAAAACACGTGAGGCTTGGTGCCTTCATTGGGTTTTAGCACTTTGATATCGTCTTGGTGCTTCGCAATTAAGCGGCGGACTTCACTTGATGGATCATTCAAATCACCAATTACACGTGCTCCGCCAACACAGGTTTCCACGCAGGCAGGCAATAGACCTTTTTCTAGACGGTGAGCACAGAAGGTACATTTATCTGCGGTGAGGGTGTCTTCATTGATAAAGCGAGCATCGTAAGGGCAAGCTTGTACACAATACGCACACGCTACGCAGCGACTGTTATCCACCATGACAATGCCATCTTCGCGCTGAAAGGTTGCTTGAACCGGACACACTGCCACGCAAGGTGGGTTGTCGCAGTGGTTACAAAGGCGCGGTAGCATAAAGGCTTTTGCTTCTCGCGTGGCTGTAGAGCCATCATCTAACGTAACTTCGTATTGCTTTACGGTGGTTCGGAATTGACCGATTGGCGCTTGGTTCTCGATGCTGCAACCCACAGTGCACGCTTGGCATCCGACACATTTACGCAAATCTATCACCATGGCATAACGCTTGCCGACTTGTCCTTTTCGGTCAGCGGACTGGTTATTTCGAATAATGTTTCCCGCAGTTGCCGTGCCAATGCCTGCGACTGGAATTAACGCGGCTCCGGCTGTGACCGCGCTGAGAAAGCGACGTTTGGTGGAATCCATAACTCACCTGCTTTTTTGTTGTATTTGAATTGACTGATTCCATTGTGAGAAATGCACTGCGAGGCTTATATTGTGGATTTCCACATACCCAGATCAAACTTGATCTAAAACAAATGTGGTTTAGGGAAGGTAGCTGTTATTCTTGTCGCACTCTCTTGACGGAACGATTCGACTCATCATGAAAAAAGCACTGTGGCTTCAGCTTTGGATTCTTTGCTTAGTTGCCTTTGCATCTTTGGCTCAGGGCTCAGTTTCTGAACAAGCAGATCTGCAAGGAATGCAAGAGCAAAAAGCAGAGCAGCCACAGGTCAAGCAAAAAGTCGAAGTGGGCGTGTTAGCGATACGCGGCCATCTTTATGCTGAGCAGAGATGGCAACCGACCATTGATTGGCTCAATCAGCAAATTTCCGATGTGCATTTTGTTCTTCATCCCCTTAACTTGGATGAAATGGGCGAAGCGGTGAAGTTTCAGACCATGGATTTCATCTTAACCAACCCAGGTCAAGCAGTGCGGTTGGGCAGGCAATACGCGCTGTCGTGGATGGCAACGCTAACCAGCAGAGCACCACAAAACTCGAATTACGGAATTGGTTCGGCGCTTGTGGTTCGAGCCAATTCAAGTTATCAAACGGTGCAAGATGTCTCAGGACGTCCCGTTGCGGCGGTATCAGAAAAAGCCTTTGGTGGTTATCTAACGATGCGCTATCAAATAGTCAAAATGGGGCTTAATCCAAACGATTTCTTTTCCGATGTCCGCTATCTTGGTTTTCCTATTGATGCCAACCTGTATCAATTACGTGATGGCAATGTGGAAGCGGCTGTCGTCCCTGCTTGTTTATTGGAACAGATGTTAAGTGAAGGGCTTTTACAACCGGGTAATTACCGAGTTTTAAATCAACAGCCGAACGAGCGCTCGTTATGCGCTGTTTCCACACCGCTTTATCCTAACTGGTCATTTGCCAAAACAGAGCGCGGCTCAGCTCAGATTGCCAAACAGATTGCGCAAGTATTGTTAGCGATGCCACCTGAACACCCTGCGGTTATTGCGGCAGGCGCGTCAGGTTGGACGTCCCCCGTCAGCTTGCTGAGCATCGACAAACTTTATCAGGCGTTGGATCTCCATCCGTTGCAACAACCTTGGTGGAGTGAGGCTCTACGCTGGCTGCGTAGTCATCAAGAATGGGCATGGGCGCTGTTCATGTTTGTGATTGTGTTGAACGCGTACCACTTTTGGCTTGAGTATCGATTTAGCAAGAGTAAGCAAGCGTTGGAGCAGACATCGTTACGATTAAAAGAGAAAAGTGAACAGTTAGAACATTCACAAAGGGTCGCGATTGTCGGAGAAATCGGCACTAGTCTTGCTCATGAACTCAATCAGCCACTGGCAGCCATTCGCAACTATAGTGAAGGCGGTTTACTTCGCTTGGCCAAAAAGCGCCCTCATGAAGATATTGTCCCTGTACTTGAGAAAATACAGGGCCAAGTTGAAAGAGCCGATGCAATTATTCAGCGATTAAGAACGTTGATTCGTAAGCGCAGTGTCGACAAAACGTCGTGCGATCTTCAAGTACTCATTGATGACACGATTGAGTTACTCCATTTTCGGATGCAGAAGCAAAACATTTCTATTGTGGCCAGTACAGAAGGGAACATTCGTCCGTTACTTGTCGATGCAGTTGGCGTACAACAGGTTTTAGTTAATGTGATCAGCAACGCGATTGATGCGTGTACTTTGTTCCAAGAGAAATATCACTCATCAGGTTATCAAGGTAAAATTGCCCTGCATTGCGATTACCAAGTCAATCAACTTTCCATTCGAGTGTTAGACAATGGTACAGGGTTGCAGCAAGAGAATCCGACTCAAGCATTTGTGAGTAGCAAAGAAGAAGGGCTTGGGCTAGGGTTAGCCATTTGTCGCGATGTGATGGAAATGCATGGTGGCGAGTTTGTCATCAGCTCGACAGCACCACATGGTTGTTTGGTTGAGCTTGTGTTTCCATATCAAAACTAATCTGAACTAGGCATAGGAGCATTCAATGAGCAGCGGTGAAAAGCAGCTACCTGTTTTTGTAGTCGATGATGATGAATCGGTGCGTGACTCGCTCGCTTTTATGCTGGAAGAGCATGATTTCAACGTGACGACTTTTGCTGATGGGCAATCTTTTCTCGATAAAGTGGACATTCATCAAGCCGGATGCGTGATCCTTGATAGCCGAATGCCCAACCTTCGTGGTCAGCAAGTGCACCAAGTTTTAAATAAAGCCAACAGCCCGTTGGCCGTTATTTATCTGACAGGGCATGGTGATGTTCCGATGGCGGTCGATGCATTGCAAGCTGGGGCGGTCAATTTCTTCCAAAAGCCAGTCAAAGGCGATGAACTGGCACGAGCCATTTTACAGGGACAGGCGCAGTCTGCCACAAACCTCGATATGGCAGCAGCAAAATCGGCTTATGAATCGCTCACACCTAGAGAAAAAGACATTTTGCGTTTGATCATTGAAGGAAAACGCAACATTCGTATTGCTGACGAACTTTGCATAGCAATGCGAACGGTTGAAGTACACCGAGCCAATCTATTGAAGAAGTTCTCGGCAAAAACCGTCGCAGAGTTGGCATATATTTATGGCAGGCTAGATTAAAGCTTAGCGAGTGAAGCCTCTTAAGGTTATTTAGAGGATACAACTTGAGCTTTATGACGACTCGCGTATTATCTTCTTCGTTCTTACTTTATCTGAATTCTTATGAGTTTGTTGACTAAACGACATCACACGCCACATAAGCGGGCAAAATGGCTACTGGCGATTATTGGCTGGGTGGTCGTTGTGTGTCTGATGCAAAATTCAGGCTTTGCATCGTCATGCTCTATGAAATATGAGACGGAATCGCCTGCGGTTTCACTTGCTGATGAGCGTTCGAGCGTCAAGTCGATTGATACTAAAGAAACTAGCAAGTGCGAATTGTCTGAAAAGTTAATTCAGTTTTCTCAACATCAACTCGATGTATTTATTGTTGTTCTGTTTGTCGGTCTTTTTGCTTCGGCAATTTGGTTGTGCAGTGCCTATATTGGTGCGCAACATTGGACGGAACCGATAGGCCGTAAGTATCGAGTCCATCTGACTTTCTGTGTGTTCCGAGAATAAAAGCGTGCTTTCTGACCACTAGCGTCAGTTATTTAGCACCTTTGTCTTTATAACTAGGAATCACTATGAATCAAATTACTAAACTGACTCAGTTTGCGTCCATGTTTTTTATGACGCTTGCTTTGAGTTTGCTCTCTCTGAGTATTTCAGCTCAAACTACTGATACAGGTTGGCTAACCAACCCACAACATCCTCCAGTGCAAACGCGCTTTGTGCTCACTGGTCAACAAGATCCGCAAGCCAAAACAATCACTGGTTATCTGGACGTCAAGTTGGCTGGGGACTGGAAAACTTACTGGCGTTCACCTGGTGAGGGCGGCGTAGCACCATCTATTGATTGGCAAAATTCACAAAATTTATCCAAAGTGGATTGGCAATGGCCGCACCCACAAAAATTCGAACTATTAGGTATCGAGACTCTTGGGTATAAAGGCGATACTTTGTTCCCCATGACGCTGCACGTCGAAGACATGTCCAGACCTGTCACGATTGATGCGGTACTGACACTTTCTTCTTGTACGACGATTTGTGTGCTGACCGACTATCAAATTCAATTGACGTTCTTGCCTTCTGATCTAACAGTCGATGAAGACGTGATGTTCAGTTACGCTCAAGCAGTGAGTAACGTGCCGCAGCCATCGCCGTTTATTGATGTTACTCAGGCGAGTTGGGATGCGAACCAATCGAAACTGCAAATCAAGCTAAAGAACAGTCAGGGTTGGCAACAACCACAAGTGCTGGTGGATGGTGTCGATGAAGCAACGCGAGACTATAGCTTCAAGCTTGAAGGAATGCATCAAGAAGGAAACATCGTCACCGCGAGCTATATCGTTGATACTTGGCTGGGCGATGTGGAGTTAGATGGTCAGTCGCTGTTTGTGACCATCAAAGACACCAATTTACTAGCAGAAGAAACCACTCAAGCAACTGCTGAGGCAATAGTTGAACCGTTGCCGAGCACGTCTCTAACGAGTGTTTTTCTATTCGCGTTGCTCGGCGGTTTAATTCTTAACATCATGCCTTGCGTTCTTCCGGTTTTGGGGATGAAGCTAAGTAGTATTGTTGCCGCTCAAGGTATCGAGCGTCGTCAAATTCGCGCTCAGTTTGTTGCCTCGTCACTTGGTATATTAACGTCGTTCTGGATTCTCGCTGGTTTTATTTTGGTGCTTAAGCTAACAGGTAATGCCATTGGCTGGGGCGTGCAATTTCAAAGCCCTTGGTTCTTAGGTTTGATGGTGTTGGTCACCACTTTATTTGGGGCAAATATGCTGGGGCTGTTTGAAGTCCGTCTATCATCGGGTACCAATACATGGCTGGCCTCGAAAGGTGATAACTCCCTAGTTGGTCACTATGTTCAAGGTATGTTTGCCACATTGCTTGCGACGCCTTGCTCCGCGCCTTTTCTAGGAACGGCCGTGGCGTTTGCCTTGGGTGCCGACGTATTAACGTTATTTGCAACCTTTACAGCATTAGCATTGGGTATGGCACTGCCTTGGCTCTTAGTCGCTGTGTTTCCAAATATCGCGCTGAAACTACCAAAGCCTGGCTCGTGGATGAATGTCGTTAAAATCGTGTTTGGCATAATGATGCTGGCGACTAGCATTTGGCTACTTTCATTAATGGCAAATCATGTACCGATGTTATGGATTGCACTTATAGCTGTGGTTGCTTTTGTTGTAATGATGGCAAGAGTTAAGAAAGTGTATGGTGAGAAAGCGCTTGCTGTATCCGGAACTGCGTCATTAGTGTTGATAGCTGGTGGCTTATTACTTGGTAGCGTCACTGCCGACCAATGGGCGACACCGCTTCCTGAGGACTTAGCGTGGCAGAAGCTTTCTAACTCGGCGATTGAAGATCACGTCAATAATGGGCGAGTGGTGTTTGTTGATGTAACGGCAGATTGGTGTGTCACGTGTAAAGCGAACAAGATCGGTGTGATCTGGCAAGATCCTGTCTACTCATTGCTGCAAAGCCCTAATGTAGCGACGTTAAAAGGGGATTGGACACATCCGGACGGCTCGGTAACTGACTTTTTACGAGCTCATGGGCGTTACGGTGTGCCGTTTAACATCGTCTATGGCCCGGCGGCGCCACAAGGTATCCCGTTACCTGTTATTCTGACTGATGATGTTGTTTTAAGCGCGGTGAAACAAGCGAGTGGGGGAACCATTCAATGAGTTCGACAAAGCAGCGTAGAACATTCCGATATTGGCTCGTTCAAATCGTACAGATGGTGCTCATTGTCACCGTCATTTCCATCGCGATGGATTGGTATCGCACTAAAGATATTCCTAAACAGGAGTTACCACCATTGAGCTCCGTATTGAGCGCTGGTGAACACTTCGATGCCATCGCGCAAAGTTATGAACAACCTGTCGTTGTTTATTTTTGGGCGACTTGGTGTCCCGCTTGTAAATTTGTAAGCCCAAGCGTGAGCTGGCTGAGTGATTACTACACCGTAGTTGGCGTTTCTGGATCGTCGGGACCGAATGAGCGTGTGGCGCAGTTTATGAGGGCAAAAGAATATCGTTTCGAAAACATAAACGATCCTTCAAGCGATATTATGCGTGAATGGAAAATTAGCGTGACCCCAACCATTTATGTTTTAAGAAATGGTGAAATTTCCTCCGTCACAACTGGCGTTACTACTCCGATAGGAATATTAGCGAGAATTTGGTTAGCTCGATAACGCAATAACAATCCGATATTCAAAATATTGAGTATCGGATTTTTTCTTTTTATTTTCTCGCTCTAACGGGAATAATAATGTGTGCGTATGGCATACCATTCCACATCTCGTATGGGCCATCATAACTTGAACCGGTTGGTCGAGAATCGAGCAACACTTGGTCTAGGGTAATAATCATCATGTGTGGTTCTTCCACAATCCATTGGTTATCGTCCGTTATTCCTTCTGAAAATGGGTCGGTGTTATTGGCGCCGCCATCACCCGCTAACATGCCAAAAAGTACAATTAACTGAAATGAAATTAGTTAAATAGTCAGATTAATAAATCAAAGCTCAATTTAATAAAAAATTAAAGTTTAATAAATTTAATTATAGATTGACCTTAAAAAGGAATTTTATTTAAATTTAAAATAGTAATTGATAGTTTCACTATGTTAATTTAAGTGTTCTCTTATAAACATTTTTCGTCTATTAATACGCATGGTTTAAAACATCTGGCTGTCCTGTTTTGAAGCGTGACCAAAAGATGCTAAATAGATGTTTTTAGTGATATGAGCTGAGTTTATTTGTAATCTATATTTTCAACACCTAATTTCCCTCGTATGGCTAATCGTATAAAACAACATTTTATCTTTATTGTTGTCACGCTAAAGCGTACTTTCTTAATTATATGATTAGTTATAAAGGTAACGAGAATGGGATTAAAAATCCGGGGCTCTGTTGGTATAAATGGCACTAATTCGAAAAATGATGTTAAAGCAGTTCAACAATTTTTAAATGATAACCAAAAGAGAATAGGTTTTACCCGACTGTTGGTTGTTGATGGCTCGTTAGGGCGGAGTCCTCATTTGTCGAAAACAGTAGAGGCAATAAAAGTGTGTCAGCGTAAGCTACTTTATATGGTAAAGCCAGATGGTCGGATCGATGTAAATGGTAGAACTCATCGTAAGCTCAATGGATTACCATCCTATAGCTCAGTGAAAAATGATCCTCATGATGCTCAAAAACTAGTAACCAAAGTACCTTGGATGAAAACAGCGTTGGGAGAAATTGGACAAAAAGAAGTTTCAGGCACTAAGGCCAATCCAAGGATTTTAGAGTATTTTACAGCATCTAAGTTCTGGGGCACTGATGACTCTGGAGGTCAAAATGCTTGGTGTGGTTCGTTTGCCGCTTGGGTTTTTAAACAACACGGAATCACTCCAGTAAAAGAAGCTTATCGAGCAAAGGAGTGGAAGGGTTTTGGTAAAAACATCTCAGAACCTATACATGGAGCTCTAGGGATTAAATCGAGAAAAGGTGGTGGGCATGTTGCTTTTGTCGTGGGAAAGAGCCCTGATGGTAGGCATTTGTACATGTTAGGAGGAAACCAAAGCAACCAAGTCAATATAGCAAAGTACTCTATTGATGTCTGGGACAAGTTCGTAGTACCGAGTAACTACGATGAAACAAAAGGTACTTTACCTGTATATACAAAAGGCTCTGTCTTAGCAGGAACGGAAAGTTAAATATGAAGAAATTTATAAGTTTGCTAGGCTGTGTGAGCTTATCAGCTTGTGCTTCACAGGGAGTGTACTCTCAGAATGAGGTACTCAAAGATGCGATATTTCAAACGCCCTATTCTGCAGTGGTGAAAATTACAGGTTTTGAAAAGTTTGCTGAACACGAGGAAGATGTTCTCTTTAAAGTTCAAGCAGAAGTGATTCAGAAACTTCGTGGAGACGTTGGGTCTGAGATTACTTTCAGTATGTATGGCGAGCTAGGAGATGAGCCCAATATACACAATGATCCTGTCATTCTCACACTATGTCGTGATAAAGATACATATTATTGGCCTGGAACGGGGGCTGAGTTTGGGGCTAATCAAGAGAACATATTAAACGCTCAAGAAACAGCTGCTCACTTGGATACAGATCAGCGCCATTTTGCACATTGTTCAGAATGAAAAGGGTGGCGGTTGAAACGAGCGGTTACAGAGCTTGTTAGTCGCCATCGTAGACAACGTCTTTGCTGAATGATTCTTTAGTTTTTGATTGTCAGAGCCGACTGACAAAACCATACCAACTGTGACAACCAAACCGCTATTAAAGCAGGATATTATTCCTTCAACTTTGTGTTTTAGGAGTAGTCATTAGACTACCCAATAATTGTTGGAATAAATAATGACGAAACGTTGGTTTGTCTCCGCTGTGAGCTTCGCGCTGCTCGGCGGTGGTACGTATTTCTATCTCCAATCTGCTGCTCAACCAGAATTGCTGCCTACATTGATTGTGGAAAAAGGCACGATTGAAAAACAAGCGGTGGCTGTTGGTAAAATTGTCCCTGCACACTCCGTGTCTATCAAGTCACAAATCGACGGTATCGTCGGTGAAATTTACGCGAAAGTTGGTGAAAAGGTGAAGCAAGGCCAACCGCTGATCAAAGTGCGTCCAAACCCAACCCCCCAAGCATTAACGGATGCATCGGCAGAACTCATGCGTAGCGAAGCCGATCTGGAATCCGCCAAACAAAAAATGTCCAACTTAGAAAGCTTGGTCAAGCAGGATATTATTCCAAGTAACTACGACGAATACGTAAGTGCGCGCTCGGCAGTCAAATCTGCGCAAGCGGACGTATTGCAAAAGCGCCAGAATCTCGAACTCATCCGCAGTGGTGAGGCGTCGATCGGCGATGCGCGTTTAACGTCGACGATCTACGCGCCAATTGATGGCACGGTACTCAACCAGAAAGTTGAGGTCGGAGAGCCGATCATTTCGACTCAATCAAGCCAAGCCGCGACTGAAATGATGTCATTGGCCGACATGAACAGTCTGATTTTTAAAGGTAGCGTCAGTGAGCATGATGCTGCGCAGTTGTCTCCGGGAATGCCCGTTATGTTGACGGTTGCGCCTTATCCTGATGTGGCGATTTCTGGTGTGCTAACCAAAGTGGCGATTCAATCTGAGAACCTCAACTCACCAGAGGGCAATACCTCGGCAAAAAGTTTTGATAACGGTTTTGAGGTTGAGGTGGGAGAACTCAAGATCCCACAAGATGTGTTGCTTCGTTCTGGTTTTTCATCGACGGCTCAAATCATTCTGAAGACTTCTGAAAACGTGCTCACGCTACCGGAGCGCGCTCTGCAATTTGATGGTGACGCACCGAATGTTCTGATCCCCGATAGCTCAGAACAAGGGTTTCATAAACAACCTGTGAAACTCGGTCTGTCAGATGGCATCAATGTCGAAGTGCTTGACGGCGTGGAGCTTGATGAAGAGGTTATCGACAACAGTATGATGGGAGCGGTGCATGGTTAAGCTGCAACGATCAACAATCGCCTTTGCATTGTTGGCTGCCACGCTCAGTTTGCCGACCTACGCAATTTCTATTGAACAAGCTTGGCAACAAGCAAAGCAGAACGATCCAAATTACGAAAAAGCGAAAATCGGCGTCCAGCTTGGCGAGGTTGGCGTACAGAGTAGCCGCAGTGCGTTATTACCGGGTTTAAGTGCTAGTGCGTCAGCGGATTGGAATGAGTCCTCAAGCCATTCCAACAGTTACGGTGCTACCTTATCTCAAACTATTTGGGATAGCAGTTTGTGGTCGGAACTGGATCAAGCGAATGCCAATTATCTCAAAGCACAGTTAGAGCTATCTCAATCGCATAACGAGCTTGCGCAGAAGTTTCTCACTGCTTACCTAGATGTGGCAAGCGCACAGGGCGACCTCAAATTAGCGCAGTCCAAGCTGGAAGAAGGGAAGGAGCTTCTCAACATCATCGAGAAACGCTATCGAGCAGGCAAAGTGAAGTCGGTTGATGTCGAAGAAATGCGAGCGAATCAAGTTTCTGAGCAAGCAAGTATCCTCAATGCAAAAGCCGATCTCGAAGTGAAAAAAGCAGAGCTTGCCGCGTTAATCAATCAAATGCCGGAGAGTGTCGACCAAATTCGAACGGATTCTTTAATTCAGCCGCCGATGTTGGTGGACTCCCAGGAGCAATGGCTAAAGCTGGCGAAAGACAGCAGTCCAGAGCTGTTGGTGGCGGCGCAGATGGTGAAAGCGAGCGAGTTCGCGAAAGATTCAGCTAAAGGTGGATACTACCCGACCGTCAAAGGCAGTGTGGGCTACAGCGATGGTGACAATCGTTCAAACGGCGAGTTTAACGCTGGGATTAGTTTGAGTTTGCCGATTGACCTCAATGGTGCAGTGCGAGCGAAAGTGGACGAAGCATCGTTGAACATTTTAAGCACCAAGCAAGATATGCGTAGAGTGGAAATTGATATTCAGAAACGAGTTATTCAGCAGTTTACGCGGGTCGATATCAATTGGAATCAAGTTTTAATAGCGAATGAGCTGGTTGAGTCGCGCGCCAGAGTGTTGCAAAGCAAAGAGAAACTTTACGATGCTGGCCTGCTTGAAGTGTCGGAAGTTATCAGTGCACACAACAGCTTGTTTGAGGCGAAAAACAGTCTGCAAACCAACTTGTACAGCTATTGGCGTAAGAGAATCGGCTTACTGCAAACCGCAGGGAAACTCGATGACGATACCATGGCGTTGATCTCTCGGGCTTTTCATTCATGAGCAGCCTGTTGCAGCAAACTTGGCAAACGTTGATGGCGCACCGCATGAAGAGCGTGCTAGCCATTATCGCGATTGCTTGGGGCGTGATCTCTGTGGTGGTGTTAATCGCACTTGGCGAAGGCTTTTATCGCCATCAGACCCAGTCGTTTTCATTTATGATCAACAATGTGCAAGTGGTGTTTCCATCGAGCACCAGTAAACCGTGGCAAGGATTACCTTCAAGGCGACAAATTGATATTCCACAAGAAAAAGTCGACATGATCAAACAGTCGGGCTTCGTGCAACTGGCGTCGAGCGTTTACGCCAAATGGGATGCGAATATCACCAATCTCAAAGGACAGAATTTATCGAGTACGGTCAGCGGTATTGATACGTCTTACTTTCCTTTAATGCAACGCAAGCTGCAATCCGGTTCGAGAAACCTGTCACCAAGTGATATGGACAACCACACTCGCGTGGCGGTGTTAGGCGATCAAATTGCGCAAATGGGTGGAATCCAAATCGGGGATAGGCTCAAAGTCAACGGCATTCCGTTTTTGGTGATTGGGATAACCGTTGGTGAGGACACTGGCATTTCATTCGGCGATAGCCGCACGGTTTTCATTCCTCAAACAACGTACCGCGATTTGTGGGATGCGAAACCTTGGATGGTATTGATGAAGCCGAGAGAAGGGATGGATGCATCGTCATTTCGACAAAATATCGTGAACTTTTTCGCCAAGCAGCTTCATTTTGACCCAAGTGATAAAGATGCGGTCGAATTACCCGATTTTAGTGAAGGTGCGGCGGTCATCAGTGGAATTTTGCGTGGCATTCAGATTTTTCTCGGAGCGAGTGGCGCGATGACCATGGCGGTCGGTGCGCTTGGCGTTGCCAACATCATGTTTTTATCTGTCACGGAGCGCACGCGTGAAATCGGTGTGCGTTTGGCGATCGGGGCGACTCAAAAATCCATACTCAGTCAGTTTATTCTTGAGGGGCTTATTTTGGTAGCCGTGGGCACGGCATTAGGTCTGATGTTTTCGTATGCCGTGGTATCTGTCTTAAGCAGCATGGCATTACCGGAATGGATTGGTTTGCCTGTGATCACGCCAGATTCCATTGCTTGGTCTTTACTTGTGACGCTTATCTTGGCATTGATGGCATCGTATTTCCCAGCAAGGCGAGCATCGCGTCTCACGCCAGTCATTGCTTTGAGTGCGAGGGCCTAGTCATGTTGTTACCGATGAGACAAATTTTCCAAGAAATGGCTGCAGAAAAGCTGAGATTGGGTTTGACCATTCTGGCTGTAGCGTGGGCGACCCTCTGTATCGCTGCTATGTTGGCGGTAGGTGAGGGTATTCGTCAGGGCGTATTGAAAACCGCACAAAATGGTAACGGCAACTTGATTTATTTGACCGGAGGGATGGCCACCGTCGACCACGGTGCTTTTCACCAAGGTAAATTTCTGACATTAAAAATGGACGATTCAGAGGTCGTTCGAGCGTTACCCGATGTAAAAAGTGTTGCGCCAACTGCGAAGTGGAAAGAGCGCATCACCGTTGGTGATAGAAACTCATGGCAAGAGCCGTTAGCGGTCACGAGCGAGTTTCAATCCATGACCAATTTGGTGCCGATGGCGGGGGGGCGATGGTTAAATCCACTCGATCAAAAAGAGACGCGCAAAGTCGTTGTACTGGGTTATGAACTGGCAGCCGACTTATTCAACCCGAATGAGGACTTTAGTTGGTTTGCGACAGTCACATTGCAAGTCAACCCTGTGGGGAAAAAGGTAAAAATCGGCAATGAGGAGTTCACCGTTGTGGGCGTATTGGAGAAAAACAGCGCTCAAATAGAGCTGGGGGATCTTATCAACTATTCCAGCTTTGTGCCGTTAGCGACGTGGAAGCGATTTCATGTCAACGGTGAAATTGGTGGCATCAATGTGCAGCCACAAGCGAATGTAGACCGAGAAACCTTAGCAAAGACGATAAGGCAAGTGATTGCCCGTAAGCACGGGGCAAGTGTCAGCGATGAGCAGATCGTCCAAGTCGATGATATGTTCCTTAAGCAAAAGAGTATGCAGCAGTTCCTGATAGGTTTGCAGAGTTTTCTTGGCATTATCGGCTTCGTGACGTTAGCTGTTGCTGGCGTTGGCATCGCCAATGTGATGTATGCCACCGTAAAGCGATCTACGCGTGATATCGGCGTGCGCATGGCAGTCGGTGCAACCCCAACGGCCATTCGCATGCACTATTTAGTGCAGTCTTTATTGACAATGTTGATGGGGGGCGCGCTTGGGTTAGCCGTGACGTACGCGCTGGTGTCTGCCATCAGCTCCATTCCTTTAGAGGGCAATGCCTTTTATGAACAATTGGGTAAACCTGTCCCTGAGTTGTCGTGGGTCGTTGTCGCGATTGTCATCCTCACCTTAATGATCATTGGTGTGGCCTCGGCATGGTTACCTGCAAACCGAGCCGCAAAAGTCAGCCCGTTGGAGGCGCTACAAAGTGAATAACAACAATAACTCTGGAGAGAACATGTCGAAGCCGCTTGTTGAGCTGACCAACATCTGCAAATATTACTCAAGCGGGGAGGCGGAAGTTCGCGCGCTAGACGGCGTTGACTTAACCATTAATCAAGGCGAGTTTCTTTCGATTCTTGGCCCGTCCGGTTCAGGCAAATCAACGTTGATGAACATGCTCGGTTGTTTAGATAAGCCCACCGATGGCGAGTACCAACTTGGCGGCCAAAACGTCGCAAGTTTAAGTGCGAATGACCTAGCTGGCATTCGTAACCAAAAGATCGGGTTTGTCTTCCAAAGCTTTAACTTATTGGAATACGCGACGGCGCTCGATAACGTGGCGCTGCCGTTGGTTTACTCTGGCATCAAAGGCAAAGAACGTCGCCAGCGCGCCGCCAAATTGCTAGAGCAAGTCGGGCTAGGGGATCGTTTAGACCATAAACCAACCCAGCTTTCTGGTGGTCAAAAGCAGAGAGTTGCGATTGCAAGAGCCTTGGTCAACGACCCTCAAATCATCCTAGCTGACGAGCCAACCGGCGCGCTCGATTCAAAATCTGGTGCTGAGATCGAAGCTCTGTTCAACCAACTCCACGCCGAAGGCAGAACATTGATCATCGTGACGCACGATAACGCCCTCGCAGAACGCACCAAACGCATCATCACGATCAAAGATGGCAAGGTGATTTCGGATAGAGCGCCGGTAAGTAGGGAGAGATGAGCTTTTCTTAATTGAGAACTGAGTTTTAAGGGAAATAGCGATACAGAGGCTATCTCCCTTTACTTTTATTCGCGATGTTCGCTTTGTCTCTCTTTTATCAAGTCATGCTTTTGTTCTTTAAGTAGAGTGATTGCGAGCTTAGTGTCCTCAATCAATTTACTGTTATCGTTGAGATCTTTGCTCTTCAAAGGCAAAACTAGATAATGAATGCTGCCATCTGCATTCTGTACTCCGGTAGCGATGATGACATCACCTTCAGACGCCGTACCAAAATACTCTGATACGACTTTGGTTTCGCTGACACCGTAGCTATCCAAATAGGATGACTCCGTATTGTCAAACAAGATAGGACCCCCTTGCTTAGCTAATGTTCGCAATTGTTTTTGCTTTTTCTCGTCGAATGGATAGTCGGTCGTACTGATGTAACTTACCTGTTCAGCTTCAATAAAATCGTACAGTTCATTGCTCAGTTCATTTAATGGGGCAGATATCCAAGGTGTAGCTGGAATGACGTCGGAAGTATCATCATTGCGACTTAGTGGTGTTGGAGCGGTAAGAACCTCTTGAGCAGCATCGCTCTCAGGAGGCGTTACACTTATTGTCGCAGCGTCTTCTGTCTTGATTTGCTCATCAAGGCTTGCAACAGGTTCGGTCTGGGCATTCTTGTTATTTGAATTAATTAGAAATATGGCGAGTACTGCACCAAGTGCTAGCGCCGATCCAGTCAAGAGTTTTTTGTTACTTGTCATGTGTCATGTCTTACCGTTTATTTCATTAGTAAATATAGCGGCCACTTATTTATTCCGTGGCCGCAGGCTAATAAGTTAGTGGTAGAGATCGTCATTCCAAGAGATAGTTACGGCTCGGCTAGTCTCTGTCCATTGACTGCTATCACGATTTTTCTTCCAGGTATTTTCTGGAGTGGTATACCAGCTACACCAGTCGCGACCAAAGTAGTAATTGGTTTTTCGCCAACCAGCAACCAGCTTGACCTCTGATGTATCTAGGCCATCTTGAATGTCATTTTTTCTATATACGACGCCGACTTGTGGTTTAAAATCTGAACGCATAACGACAGGTAACTCATTGTAATCAATCAAATTACCCATGTCACAACTGGTCCAACGATACAATAACCAGTCTTTAGCTGGCGTATTATGGCGGATAGTCTTGTTTTCAATTAACCAATTAATGCTTTCGTTAGCTTGGTTAAAATCGGCAACCGTTTGAAACTCTGGCTGGTCGTACGTTACACGGTTGCTCCAGGAGATTCCCCCACTAATATTTGGAGAAGTAGAAGCACTGAATCCAAGGTTAAAATCTAGCGACTCACTGACAGATGCCGTTGCAATGGTGTTTTCTGGAGCATGGCTCATGTGGCGTAAAGGGGCGCCATTTAAATAGCTCAGTGCCAGCTTAAAAGCCGTTGGAACGGTGTAACGGTAATCTCCCCCAGTAGCAAAACCATAGATTTGTTCTTTGTTTGGAACATTAGTCATGTCGAAGCCAGAACCGCCATTTAGGATCAACTTGGCTTCTTTAGCGCCATTTGGTAGCAAAGATTGGTTCCAGACATTTTCTAAAGAATAAATTAAGCGGATTTTTTTCGAGCGTGCATCACCATCATCAAGCTGAAGCAATGTCGAAGTGTAAGATTTCAATGTATCTTCAGCATGTGCTGGTGCTAAAGAACCAAGTAAAGCGAGTGCGATAATACTCGCGGAAAGATGCTGTTTTTCCATTATTTTTTCCTATTAGTCAGCCCATAAAGACTTTTGTTTTAAACCATCTTGATGGGCACTTTATAATTATGGACAGGTTATAAATTCAAGCTCAATAAATGAGCGGTGAAATAGTGCATCTTGTTTTTTATTAAAAAAAGAAAAAGGATAGATTCGTGGGATTAATGTCTCATAGTTTTTAAATTCACCACTCAACTATAATAAATAAGAATTTGGTTATTAAGTCTTGTCTTTTTAAGTTATTGCTTAATTTTAATTTTCTAATGTTGTGTTGAGATTTTCTATTGATAAAAGTGAATTTTATAAATGTTAGCCATGTTATTTTTAGGGTTTTTGTTATACCAAATTAAGTAAAGTATCGTTATGTGGTTATCTCGGTTTTATGGGTTTAATTCAAATTAAAACAGTGGTTTATGTTTTTTTTGTTCTTATTTTTTTAGAGCTTAATATAATAGTTTAGTGATAAAGTCCGTCAATGAAGTTGCCATGTTCATGTATAAAGTTATATGTGCTTTTATAGTAGGAAATTAAACTTTACGTTTAAGATGGTAAAGATAGAAAAAGAAATAAATAAGATTATTAAATAATCATTTTTCGAGAATATAAAATGTAACGTACTTCTAATTAAACGAATGCTTGAATAAACGATGGAGTGTGAAAAGTGCTATTTAAGTTACGCTGTCCTATATTCCAGTTGGTGCCTTGTTCATACAATGCGTTTTCTCGGCTTAAACTGGTTTACGTACTGCTAATCTCTTATCCGTTTCTTAATTACACATATTGGCAATATGCTCGCCAAGTTACGTGTATTGGTGTCAATAAAAAACAGTATCTACGATAGCTCTCTCAGGGTTGGAACTGCCACTATGAATTTCCTTCATGTTCAATGTGAAACAATACCAATATTACTCAACTCGTGAAGCAAGTATAAAAAAAGGACTGCTCTGGTGTTAGGCACTGCGACGGTCGTTTTTTGTACGAACCGTTCGTCGTAAGTGTTGTGCAACCTAACGATTGGGAAAACCAAAAAACAAAAAATGTCCCCATGCACAGAGTTAGGAAAAGTCTGCTTTATCTAAGGAAATAGGATACCAACTCACGATGAATAACGATTTCACATTTGCTATCAAAAGCATTCGCTTTGATGAGAATTACCAACCATCAGACAACACGCGAATCACTACCAACTTTGCTAATCTGGCTCGCGGAAACTACCGCCGAGAGAATCTGCGCAATGCACTCCGAATGATCGACAATCGTTTTAATGCGTTGGCATATTGGGATAACGCGCAAGGTGACCGCTACTCCGTTGAACTTGAAATCATCTCCGTTGATATGGATATCCAAGGTAGTGGAGAAGCCTTCCCATCGATTGAAGTGCTCAAAACTAACATTGTTGACCACAACACTAACGAGCGTATCGAAGGCATTGTGGGCAACAACTTCTCTTCATACGTGCGTGATTACGACTTTAGCGTTTTGCTGTTGGACCACAACAAAAACCAGCCACAGTTCAGCATCCCAGCGAACTTCGGTGATTTGCATGGCAAACTGTTCAAAGCTTTCGTTAATTCTGAGTCTTACAAACAGCATTTCAAAAAGCTGCCTGTGATTTGTCTGAGCGTATCGGACAACAAAGTATACCGACGTACTGAAAACCAACATCCTGTTTTGGGCTTTGAATATCAGCCGAACGAATCTTCGTTGACGGAGCAGTACTTCAAAAAGATGGGCTTACAGGTGCGCTACTTTATGCCGCCAAACAGTGTTGCACCATTGGCATTCTACTTCTTCGGTGACTTGTTGAACGATTATTCAAACCTAGAGCTTATCAGTACGATTAGCACGATGGAGACATTCCAGAAGATTTACCGACCTGAGATTTACAATGCCAACGCGGTTGCCGGTAATTGCTACCAGCCAAACCTAAAAAACCTAGACCACTCGCTAACTCAAATCGTTTACGACCGAGAAGAGCGCAGCCAACTGGCAGTTGAACAAGGGAAATTTGCCGAGGAGCATTTCATCAAACCTTATCAATCTGTGCTTGAACAATGGTCTGCAAGCTACGCGTAATCGATAACGAGAATCTAGAAAGGAATTACGATGAAAACACTATTACCGACTTCAACGGCTGGGAGCTTACCGAAACCTTCTTGGCTAGCGGAACCAGAAAAACTTTGGTCGCCGTGGAAACTGCAAGGTGAAGAACTGATTGATGGCAAACGCGATGCGCTACGTGTCGCTTTGCAAGAACAAGAGCTGGCAGGCGTTGATATCGTCAGTGATGGAGAGCAAACTCGGCAACATTTTGTGACGACCTTTATTGAGCATTTAAGCGGCGTAGATTTTGAAAACCGTAAAACGGTGACCATTCGCAACCGCTATGAAGCAAGTGTTCCGACGGTGGTTGGCCCAGTAAGCCGCACAAAGCCCGTGTTTGTTGAAGATGCAAAGTTCTTGCGTCAGCAAACTAAGCAACCTATCAAGTGGGCACTGCCAGGCCCTATGACGATGATCGATACGCTTTATGATGATCATTACGGTAGCCGTGAAAAGCTGGCTTGGGAATTTGCGAAGATCCTCAACCAAGAAGCGAAAGAGCTTGAAGCGGCGGGTGTCGACATTATTCAATTCGATGAACCTGCGTTCAATGTGTTCTTCGATGATGTGAACGAGTGGGGCATTGCATGTTTAGAGCGTGCGATTGAAGGGCTGAAATGTGAAACTGCGGTGCATATCTGCTATGGCTACGGCATCAAAGCGAACACAGATTGGAAGCAAACGCTAGGCACTGAATGGCGACAATACGAAGAAGTATTCCCTAAATTGCAGCAGTCAAATATCGATATTATCTCGCTTGAGTGTCATAACTCGCGAGTGCCTATTGAGTTGCTTGAGTTGATTCGCGGTAAGAAGGTGATGGTTGGTGCGATTGACGTCGCTACTAACGAAATTGAAACGCCAGAAGAAGTAGCGAACACATTGCGAGAGGCGTTGAAGTACGTTGATGCCGACAAGCTTTACCCATGTACCAACTGCGGTATGGCACCTTTGTCTCGTGAAGTATCGACCGCTAAGCTCAATGCGTTAAGTGCGGGTGCGGAGATCATTCGTAAAGAGTTGGTGGGTTGATATTAATACTTAGGCTCCGCACCATGAACTAAAATTAGGGTCAATCTAGCGAGTTTAAATGAAAATAGGAATCGGATTACAGCTCGCTAGGAAATAGCGATAACTTTCGCACTTCAAAGCTCTTGGTGGGTAGATCCTGAATCACGCTCGTCCCTCGCTGTTCAGGATGACGGATGTTGGAAGATATATTGCTCGCCACAACCCTAGGTATTGGAGCAGCTTCAAGATAGGGCCTTTCCGGCGAGTTAAAACGAGACTAGGAATCGGGTTACTGCTCGCTAGGAAATGACGATAACTTTCGCACTTCAAAGCACTCGGTGGGTAGATCCTGAATCACGCTCGTCCCTCGTTGTTCAGGATGACGGATGTTGGAAGATACATTGCTCGCCACAACCCTAGGTATTGGATCTGCTCCAAGAGAGGGTCATTCCAGCGAGTCTAGACGAGAATAGGAATCGGATTACAGCTCGCTAGGAAATAGCGATAACTTTCGCACTTCAAAGCTCTCGGTGGGTAGATCCTGAATCACGCTCGTCCCTCGCTGTTCAGGATGACGGATGTTGGAAGATACATTGCTCGCCATCCCTCAGGTATTAGAGCAGCTCTAAGGTAGGGTCATTCCAGCGAATCTAGACGAGACTAGGAATCTGATTACAGCACGCTAGGAAATAGCGATAACTTTCGCACTTCAAAGCACTCGGTGGGTAGATCCTGAATCACGTCCGTCCTTCGCTGTTCAGGATGACGGATGTTAAGAGATACGTTACTCACCTACCCAACTATTTGGCTTGTATTCAAATTTGGGTCATTCCAGCGAGTCTAGACGAGACTAGGAATCTACTAACAACTCACTGGAAAATGGCGATAACCTCAGAACTTCACAGCACTCGGTGAGTCGATCCTGAACCACGCTCGTTCCTCGATGTTCAGGGTGACCGTTTTAAATAAAAATGCCGCTCACAGTAAAGTGAGCGGCATACATTTCCCGTTTCCAGCCTCGGCCAGATTTAATTCAACTCTACGTTCTTAATCTCAGGATGCTTTAGCAACATCACACGAATCCAGTGATGCACCACCCACATCACCATCGCGGTGAGCAGAACCGCAACGAAAATCGAGCTGAAACGGTACAAGATCGAAAAGAACGCGTCTTTTTGTTCTGGCACCAACGAGGTCGTCAGCGGAACCGATAGGGCAGACATGGCAGAAAACGCGATAGCCGCTTTAATTTGCCCCTTGGTGAGCCACAAGCAGAATGGCCCCATTGCAATGGTAAAGGCGAGCCAAAAGAGTAGCCCATGCCCATACCAACTGCCCAATATCAGCTGAACAGCCATCCCTGCGATGCAGCCTAGTGCGGTGCCGATGATGCGAATTTTTGCCATGGCGAGCGAGCCCGCTAAAGTCATTGGGGTTAGGATGATCAAAATGGAAGCTTGTGCGGATAGCGAGTCATATAAGTCCGCTACTTGGAATACGATAAACGCAGCCATCGCCACTACCCAACCCATAGCAACTTGGCTGATGTAGTCAATATCGCTTTTTACTGGGGTCGACATCTCAAGGTGCTCGGCGGGGGATTTTGGCTCCGGGAACAACCAATACGCGAATGCGCAAACAAAAATATTGCTGAACGCCATCACCCACATGTTGACATTGAACTCTTCAATATCCATGAAGTTATAGCTGGCAAAATTCAACACAATTGAACCCACTAACAGCCCCATGTAACCAAACAAATAGGTTTTCTGGTTCATCATTGCAATGCACTTGAACAGCATCATGATTCCGACGGCTACGATCATTAATGTTGGATGAAACTGCAAGTATTCCAGCAAAAATGTGGCTTGTATGGTTGTCCACACCGCAGAGAAAAACACGATCAATAAAGCCGAAAGATTAAAGTTGTCCATTCTGCCCAATATAAACAGCGGCATCATGATGGCAAAAAATCCGTAAGACCAACCGAAGATCATGCTTAGCGCGAGCCCTAAAGAGCAGCCGAACCAAATTCGTAAGGTTTTCATTGTCGCCGCCTAGTAAATGAAGTGGAACCAGCTTGCGAGGTGAATCTGTGCTTGCGCCATCAACTGCCAGAAAATGCTGTTGTCTGGGTACAAAACAATGGTAGCGCGAGAGCCGACAAACAGTGCTGGTGGTAACTCTTCGCTGCTGGTTAGGTTCACTCGTGTACGCTGCGCATCACGTACCCAGCGGTTGTTCGCTTCCACTTTGGTTAGTGCGCCATTAGGCGTTTGTTGTGCGGCTGCTACACCGTAATCGCGGCTAGCTAAATCAAAGTCGTACACCGAGCCTGGGTTGGCATCAAATGTGACCAAGGCGTGGAAAGTCTTGTCTACGTTCGCGACGGATTTTTCACGAAAATCAGCGGCTACCCAAAGTGATCCAGTTGGTACAAACGTCAGCAATGGCATGTTGGTGTTTGCCGTCGTGCCAACTTCTAGTTGCAGGTTGGTCACGACACCATCACTGGGAGCGAGTACCGCGGTATTTTCCAAATCAAGTTGCGCCTTTTCGATGCCGTTTTTGGCAATTCGAACGGCGGTGCTTTGACCTTTTTGATCGCCTAATTGCGCCTCAATGACTTTTAAGTTTTGTCGTTCCGCTTTAAGCGCTGCACGTGATACCTGATTTTGGGCAAAGGCATTATCGAGTGTCGATTGAGAGATGACTTTCTGCTTCGATAGTGTCAGTAAGCGGTTGTACTCGCGGTGTGCATTATCAAATGTCGCTTGTGCGCGGGCAATATTGGCAAGAGCGGCTTCGCGTTGAGAATACAGCGTTGCTTCTTTTTCATAAGCGGATTGCAGAGACAGCTCCGCCTGTTCAAGTGCTATCTTGTATTTACGATCATCAATCGTAAACAACACATCGCCTTTTTGAACGGACTGGTTATTCTCGATGAGAACGTCGGTCACTTTACCAGATACCTCGGGCGCGACTTGGACAACGTATCCTTGCACTCGTCCTTCGGTCGTTAAGGGGGCGTAGCGGTCAGCAATGATAATGTACAAAAATAGTACGATGAACAGGACAATCAAAGTTCGCATCCAGTGTTTGAATTTTTGGTCAGCCGTCATTACAAGTTCCGTTAAACATATTGGATAGCGGATTATAGAGAAGTCACTCACAATTCAGTAGAATGATAATACGAACATAAATGACCTAAAAATAGGACAATGAACGTTAGTTTTGATGATATTTATCTATTCACTCAGACGGTGGTTCACGGCGGTATAAGTGCAGCGGCAGAGGCGAATCAACTACAACGCTCAAAAGTGAGTCGTCGCCTGCAAGAATTAGAGAAATCGCTCGGGGTACAGCTTTTGATCCGCACAACACGCAGCATAGAGTTGACGGAGCACGGGAAACGCTTGTTTGAGTTGGTGGGGCAGCCTATTGACCATATTCAGCAAGGTTTAAATGCCATGCACGAATATCAACAAGAGCTGACGGGCAAGGTGCGTTTAGCCATTCCTTCCGCATTGATGAGCTCTGCCGCGTTTAACGCGATCATCACCGAGTACACAACGCGGTATCCGGAGATTTCGGTCGAGATTGAAAACCATCAAGAGAGTGTCGATCTCAAGCGTCAATCGTTTGATTTACAGCTTCTTCCGAGCGTGGTCAAAGTCACCGATGACAGCTATGTGCAGTTCAGTCTTTTGCCTTATCGTAGTCACTTTGTTGCGTCAAAAGCCTATCTAGAATCGCATCCGCCAGTAAAAACGGTGGAAGATCTTAAGCAGCATCGCCTTTTAACTAATCGTTACAATGCCGATTTGCTCGATTCAGATTTGCATGTCGCGTTGCGATCGGACGATCTCAACTTGCTGCGCTCGATGGCGATAGCAGGAAACGGCATCGCGTTTATTCCACAAATTCATTCCAAGCCTGCATTGCGAGATGGTTTGTTGGTCGAGGTGCTGCCTCAATTCGCGCATCCGAAGCAGCATCTTACTCTGATTTATCCCTCGGCCTTATTTCTGCCCAATAAAGTCAAAGCCTTGATTGAACTAATTCGAGAGAAATTTAAATAGTCAGTTCAAACCACTCTTAACTAAGAGCAAATGTGTGAGCGAAGGTCATCTTTCTAGGTTTTAGTGCTCTAACATGAAAGGATTCTGATACATTAACTATTGCTCAACTTGTTGAGTATGGTTTGTGGTCGCACAAGATAGGAGATGGAAATGTTATCGAAAGGAAACACGGGCCTGATTGTGGTGGATGTTCAGGGCAAACTCGCTACATTAATGCATGAAAGTGACGCTCTGATTGAAAATATCACGAAACTGGTAAAGGGCGCCAAAGCACTAGATTTGCCTATTCTGTGGCTAGAACAGAATCCAGAAAAATTGGGCCCAACTGCGGAGCCGATTCGTGAAGTGCTTGAAAGCACGCATTTACCTATTACCAAGTACACGTTTGATGGTTGCAAAGAGGCGACGTTTAAGGTCGCGGTGGAGAACGCGAAAGTTGATACCTGGTTGGTTTGCGGTATTGAATCCCACATTTGCGTCTATCAAACCGCGGTTTCTCTGCGCCAGTCCGGTTATCGCGTTGAATTAGTCACGGATTGTGTATCTTCCCGAACCGCTGCCAATAAAGCGCTCGCTCTTGCGAAGTTAACCGCTAACGGTGTGGTGCTCACTGGGTTAGAAATGTGTTTGTATGAAATGGTCGAAGATTGCCGAGCACCTGAATTCAAAGAAATTCTGGCGCTCATCAAATAGTGGAATCACTGTAATCAGCAACAACTTTATTTGAACACGCTATTCAAATTCTCGTTGATATCTTGGCAACATCGACTCGTTGCCAAGTAACCCGCCTTGGTGAATATAAATCACCGTTTTATCTGTGTTCTCTTCCAACCAAGGGGTGAGGCATTGCCACATATACGGGTCGTATAACAGGTCAAATTCGAGGTCGGTTTGCTCAAAGAGTGCTTTCCATGTGATGTAATCTTCTTCGTACAAGCGACCAAAATGGTGTTTGTTGCGCACGGTTAAAATGGTTGGGTGGCTGTTTTCACAGAGCTGGTTGAACTGCTCAGTTAAGTAATCTGCATCGCCTACGCAAGGGCAAGTTAGCACTTCTATGCCGTGTGGGCTTAAATGTTTATGAAGATATAAAGCCGTCGTGCCAGTACCTGATGGCAGGGCGACCGTAAACTGCTCTTTACCTCTCAATCGCGTCCAATCAAGAATTTCTCGTGCTAACTGTTTGATGCCAGCTTCAGCGACGTGGGAACGTCCACCCTCTGGAATCAGCAATGTCGACTCATCTACTCTTCGTACCTGGTGGATGTATTCACTAGGGTGGAGTTCGCTACCGATGTCTCGCATGGCGGTGATTTTCATACCCAAATCGAGAGCGCCGCGATAGTTTCCGATGGGGGAGCTTTTTAGCCAAGATGGAATGTGATGAACATAAAACTCAAATGCCCAACCTTTAATCTGGGCGAGAGCTGCTAGCGAATACATCGCGTTGGATTGAGCAGAGCCGTAACTGATGAGGGTTTTGATGTCGCTGTTTTGCGTTTCCATCAACGCCATAAACTTACGTGCTTTGTTCCCAGAAAAGTGAGAATGCAGCATGTCGTCACGTTTAAGGAAAAATTTGTGCCCATTAAAGCTATGTTGGGTGATAGGACTTTCTGAGAGTTTCATGTCGATGCTGACGGAATAAACCGTGTCACCTTTGCCATTTAAAAAGGGCGCGTAGTGTAACGCCATTAAACCCAGATAAAAAGTCTGTGTTTCAGTACAACCATTTCGGTTATTCCTGATGTTTTGACGCGCTTTTACTGGGGCTGTAATGCAATGGCTCGCCTTTCTGCTTCAAGCCACGTAAACTACGCCGCTTATTTCAACTCAATCAGAAGGCTTGGTTTTGCAAACTCTAGAACAATTAAAAACAGGACAATTAGTAGGAACGAAACAACTGAAGTTGGCAGAAGGGCTAACTGAGTTTCCTATGGAAATTTTAGAGCTTGCAGAAACGCTTGAAGTGTTAGATTTGTCTGGTAACGCACTGTCAGATTTACCACCAGAGTTGGAACAGTTGACCAAGCTAAAAATCATCTTTGCTTCCAACAACCAGTTCACCCATCTGCCAGAGGTCTTGGGTAAATTGCCAAACCTTGAGATGGTTGGGTTTAAAACCAACAAGATTAAAGTGGTGAGTGAAGCCTCACTACCAACTCAGTTACGTTGGTTGATTCTGACCGACAACGAGATTGAAGTTCTGCCAAACAGTCTGGGTGAAAGACCACGCCTAAGAAAGCTTGCATTGGCGGGCAATCGCATCAAACAACTGCCAAACAGCATGGAAAACTTGGTCAATTTAGAATTGATTCGTTTATCTGCGAACCAGTTAGAGCACTTCCCGGATGTGTTGATGAAGCTGCCTAAATTGGCATGGTTTGCTTTCGCAGGTAACCCATTCTGCAAACACCCATCTTCGTTAGACAGTGTGCCGAAAGTGACGACAAACAGTTACTCGCTTAATCATGTTCTTGGCCAAGGTGCGAGTGGTGTGATTTCTCATGCTAACTGGACTGACGCTCAATACGACTTCCCGAATGAAGTGGCGGTGAAAGTGTTCAAGGGCGAAGTGACCAGCGACGGCTACCCACATGATGAACTTGAAGCATGTTTGCAAGCCGGGCATCACAACAACTTGGTGAAATCCATCGCGCAAGTGGATGACGGTAATGAGCTTGCTTTGGTGATGGAGCTGATCCCAAACTGTTACTACAACTTGGGTTTGCCACCAACGTTGGAAACTTGCACCCGAGATACATTCCCACAAGGTTTTACGTTGACGGTCGAGCAAGTCAATTCCATTGTTGAGCAGATGGTGGACGTGTTTAATCACCTGCACGACAACAAGGTGTGCCATGGCGATTTGTATGCGCACAATACTTTGGTTAATGAGCAAGGTGAGATGATCTTCGGCGATTTTGGTGCGGCGAGCATTTACGGTTACTTATCGGACGAACAGCAAGCGGCAATCCGAACCATTGAATCTAGAGCGTTGAAGTACTTTATCGAAGATATGTTTTCTGTGTGTGAGGCGTCGGAATCGGCATCGCAAGCATTCAATCGACTAGCAGCGCTTGCAGCATAAGATTTCATTCAATCGAAATTAAAAAGAGGTATCGAATTGCTCGTTTGATACTTAGCAAAGTAGATACCTCTCAATTGAATTAGGCGCTGAGGAAGTTACTCTGATCAAGCCTCTTGATGCTCTGACGCAAGATTAATCACCGCCTCACAACCACCTTCTGGATGTGTACCAATCTTAAATTGCCAGCCATAGCGTTGGCACAAATCGTCCACAATCATCAAACCTAATCCGTGCCCATCAGAATGTGGAATGGTCGAAAAGCCTTCACCTTCATCGCGCACCGAGATGGTGTTTTCATCCATATTGATATGAATTGATCCCGAAGGTGTCGCAGCGATGCCGTTGCGAATCAGGTTGCCAAGAATAATGGTCAACACGGCATTGGTCGCGCGCGTTCTAGGGTTGCCGTCGATCTGTACATCAAAGCTGAGTGCTTTCTCATCCGCCTGAGCTTGGCTTTGGAAGATGATTTGGTTGAGTTCTTCTTCGGTGATGCTGCGCACTGGTGAATCATCTGCATTACGCTCGTAACGTACTAAGCCGAGTAGGGCATCCACCATGGTCGACATCTGCTGCGTTGCATCCTGAATTCGGTGCACTTGGCGGGTTTGGAAATCCGTGTTCGCACTTCTCGCCAGTAAGCTGCTTGAGCCTTTCATCACGGTTAACGGTGTACGCAGTTCATGACTCGCGTATCGTGCAAAGGCTTGCTCGCGCTTGATGACTTGGTTGATTTTGTGGCGGTACTCATTCAACTCATCCGCAAGGGTTTGGAACTCTTTGGCTGAGCCCTCAGGCACACTAAAGGTCTGCGTGGCATCGCCTTGGTGATGATCGAGTTGGATTTTAAGCGCATTGACGGGTTCAATCAGGCGCTGTGATAAACGCAGCAGCAGGCTACCAAACAGGAACACCAGCACGGCGACAATGGACAGCACCATTGCGACGACGAGAATGAATTCCTCTGAGGTGATCTCGATTTCATCAATCAAGGAAACCAGAATCACCGGATGCTCAACGCCTTTATAGGTGTAGGTGCTCATGTAAACCATGCGCGAGTATTCACCGTCTTCTACCTCATCAAGAAAGTGCTTTTGACCAATCAGGTATTTTTGGTAGCGCTCGGCAACCAATGAGATGTCGTTGTATGCGGTGGTGAGCAGGTCAAGCTGAATACTACCTTGCTCTGGGTGGGACTGGAAATGTTCAATCGCTTCTTTTTTGTCGACCATAATACGACGCTCGCCCACGCGGTCTTCAGACCAAAGCAGGGAGCCGGTAATCAACAAAAAGCAGAAGATGCCAATCACGACCGACACAAAAGAGAAAAACAGAGCGAGTCGCCCTGTCATACTTTGTGTGCTAGCAAGTAAGCGATTGATCATGCACCAGTCTCCAATCGGAAGCCAACTTTCGGCACGGTGATAAGCACATGTTGTTCAAATGGCTTATCAAGTTGGTTGCGAAGTTGGTAAATGTGGCTGCGCAGAACGTCGTTGTTCGGCTCGTTCTCTTGCCAAAGTTGGAAGGCGATTTCTTCGCGTGTCACCACATCTGGTGCGCTTTTCACAAGCATTTCCAGAATGGTGTAAGTGGTTGGGTTTAGCGCTAGCAGTTTATCTTGGCGGTAAGCTTTACGCGTTTTTTGGTCGATAGAGACTTCACCGTATTCCAACTTACTCGATGCGACAGTGCCACGGTAACGGCGGATCAGTGCCATCATGCGCGCTTCTAGAATATCAAGATCGAAAGGTTTAGTCAGGTAATCATCGGCACCGTGTTGGAAGCCTTTGAGCATATCGTCACGGCTATCAAGTGCCGTCAGCATAAGCACTGGTGTGTTGTTGCCCGCGTCGCGAAGTTTATTACACATGGTCAGGCCATCCATGCGTGGTAGCATGAGGTCGAGCAGGATGATGTCGAAGGTGTTTTCCATCGCCAGTTTCAAGCCGAGCTCACCGTTGTCTGCATAATCGAGTTCCATACCTGCACACTCAAAATAATCGAACAGCATGCCTGCGATTTCTCGATTATCTTCGACTAAAAGTACGCGTTTCATGTATTTCTCTCCAAGTGGGCGGGTTTTCGAAAATAAGACTTCGTCTTAACCGAACATTATTCACTAAGAACGTGAAAAAGATGTCAACAACATCTCTTTCACATTGATGTTTGTAGACTGGATTCATTCATCGGATTTAGTGGAAGAGTAGCATGTCAACCTTCAACATTCACGCTGCAACCTTTTCAAAGGTGAGCCAACACACTGAGCCTAAAACAGTTTTGTCTGTTGTGGTGCCATTCTTTAACGAACAAGAAGTCTTGCCAGAATTTCATCGTCGTTTAGCCGCCGTTTTGGATGAAATGCCAGAACGCTGTGAAATCGTCTATGTCGACGACGGTAGCAAAGACGACAGCCTAATGATCGCGCAAAACTTTTCTCAATCTTCTAGCGACGTTCGTTGTATTGCATTAAGCCGTAACTTCGGCAAAGAGTCCGCCATGAGTGCGGGTCTGGAACACTGCCAAGGTGAAGCGGTGATCGTGATTGATGCCGACTTGCAAGACCCGCCGGAGTTGATCCCACAAATGGTATCAAAATGGCGTGAAGGGTATGACGTGGTGAATATGCAGCGCAGCGAACGCCACGGTGAAACTTGGTTCAAACGCTTCTCGGCCGCTTGCTTTTACAAAGTGCTTAATAGCATGGCGAAATTGGATGTGCCGGAGAATGTGGGCGATTTCCGTCTACTGAGCGCAAAAGTGGTTAAACACATCAATGCGCTACCAGAGCGTAACCGATACATGAAAGGCATCTTTTCTTGGCCGGGTTTCAAGCAAGTGACGGTTCAGTTTGAGCGTGACGCTCGTTTCTGTGGTGAGACCAAATGGAACTACCTCAAGTTGATTGGCCTTGCAATGGACGGCATTACCTCGTTTTCCATTCGTCCTTTGCGCTTAGCGACACTTGCCGGTGCATTGGTGGCGTTCAGTGCCTTTATCTATGGCGCATTCATAGTGATGAAAACTGTTGTGTTTGGTGAGCCTGTCACTGGCTACCCATCCATGATGGTCGTCCAACTTGCCTTGGGCGGTGTGCAACTGCTGTCGATTGGCCTTTTGGGCGAATACATTGGCCGCATTTTTGTCGAGACCAAGCAACGTCCTCTTTATCTTGTTCAGTCTGTTTACGAGCAGCCTGCAAAACATCAATCCATCCAAACCATGAAGTTTAAATTGGGAGAAACCGCGTAATCATGAGTATTAATAAAACCCATCTGTGGTTGTTGTTGGCGTTTGCTCTTTTACTTCGTCTTATTTCACTTGCTGCCTACCCTTTGATGGACACCACAGAAGCCCGCTACGGCGAAATGGCGCGTTTAATGGTGGAAACAGGCAATTGGCTTACCCCACAGTTTGATTACGGCGTGCCTTTTTGGGGGAAACCACCCCTGTTCACTTGGATGAGTGCTTACGGCATTGAGCTGTTTGGATTGAATGAATTTGCAGTGCGCGCGCCTCATTGGTTAGCGGGTGTTGCGACGATTGTTTTTGTTGCTTTCATGGCGCATCGCGCTGGCTTTAATGCAGTCATCGCAGCGTTGGTACTGGCGACGTGTGGCATCTTTTCAATTGCTGCGGGTGCGGTGATGACAGACATGGCGCTGACGTTGGCAATGACGATGGCGATGGTCGGCTTTTACTACTGCTGGCTTGGCAAAGACAAACACAGCCGATTGTGGGGTTACCTCGGTTTCTTTGGTTTGGCTTGTGGATTATTAGCAAAAGGTCCAGTGGCGATCGTGATCATGGGCATCGCAGTGTTTCCTTGGCTTGTGATTCAGCATGGTTTCTTCGGTGCCTTCAAAGCCTTGTGGCAGCGTTTTCCAATTGTATCGGGTTTGGCGCTTATGCTGGCGATTGCTCTGCCTTGGTACATCATGGCAGAAATGGCGACGCCTGGATTTATTGATTACTTCATTGTTGGCGAGCACTTCAAGCGTTTTGTTGTCAGCGGTTGGGAAGGGGACCTGTATGGCTCTGCTCATGATCAACCACGTGGGATGATCTGGGTATTCTGGCTGCAATCGGCTGCGCCTTGGTCAATTGTATTGCCTATCTTGGCTTGGAAACGTCGTAAGGTACTCAAAGCTATTGAAACCGATCATCAAGGTTTATTTAGCTTCCTGATGTGTTGGCTGATTTCTCCAATGATCTTGTTCACCATGGCTGGGAATATTCTGCCTGCTTACGTATTACCGGGTGTGCCTGCGTTGGGTATTTTGATTGCAATGCTGGTGGATAAACACGATTTCAAATGGTTGACCGGAACGGCAGCGGTGTTGCCAGCCCTGCTTATGATTGCGATGTTGGTTTTGAATATGGGCAAAGCAGATAGCCGCAGCGACCGTATAATCTTCGCGCAAATTAATGACAACGCTCCGGTCTTTTACATTGGTAAGCGCCCGTTCTCAGGTCAGTTCTATAGTCATGGTCAGGCGAAAAAGCTTGAAGATAAGAATGACTTAAACAATCTGAAGAAATTCCACCTGATTGGTAAATCGCAGCAAGTGGATAGCATGATTCATGAAAATGCGTTGAGTTGTACCAATGAGTTCACAGCAAAATCGAAACGCTCACTCTACACCTGTGTGGTTGGATAACGGAATGCGCAAATTACCAAAATTTGCTTCGCTGGAAAGGTTTGCTTCGTTAACAAGGTTTGCTCTGGTAGGTGGTGTCGGCTTTATGGTCGACACCATTATCTTTTCTGTGTTGTTCCATTGGCTTGGTCTGGAGTTGATGCTGGCTCGTGGGATAGCATTTTTGTTTGCGGCAACCACGACTTGGCTTGGCAATCGCTGGCTGACTTTCTCTCAAGCAGAAAAAACCAACCCTTTCGCTCAATGGCAAAAATTTATGGCGAGTGCCTGTATCAGTGCTTTGCCGAACTTTATTGTGTTCAAAGGCGTAACGCTCTCGTTAGGGACGCAAGGAGTGATGGTCTATTTGGCTTTGATCTTAGGCATATTGGTAGGCATGGTGAGTAACTATTTACTCAGTGCAAAATGGGTGTTTAGTTGAGGATAGAAAGGTTCGGGCTTACTATCCTATCCTCGAGTTAAAAATTCGTTATTTGAACCAATTTTTCTTTTTGTACATCAGAGTAAATCTAAAGCTTTTCATGGGGGGATGTAAAAAGGTAAACAAGCCAAGGTTTATACCTTGGCTGCCGTTAGTTCAGATTTTGATTGTTCGATTTCAGACTCGGTTTGCCACTTGCCGTTATATAGGTACTCTCGCTCTGGGAGCGGGGCATTTGACGCCCTTAAATCAAATACCTCATCGGTTTGATATTCTTTATAACAAACTGGCGTACCAAACAGTCTAGCCTCTGGCTTAGCTTCAAATAGCTTTTTGTGGTCGGCGACTTCTGTACAGTCAAGCTTATATTCCGTGGCTAGCTGATTGACCATAGACTCTAAGTCAGACACAGTTTTGAAAAATACGTAATAGTGGAATCGGTTGTGTAAGCGTGAAATCTTAGTATGTTCTATATTAATATATTCGCATGTGTCATGCTTAAAAAAGAACTTAATTACTTTTCTTTTCTTATTGTAATCAGCAAAGAGCCAGTCTTCACGTTCTCCGACCCTCACTTCTGTTGGTTCATCAGGCTGACGTTTAAGCATACCAAATGAAACCAATATAAAGCCACCGGCTCCGACAAGAACCATCGGTCCAGCAACTCCAACCATCACGACACAAACTATTGCTCCAATCCAGCCCATGACTTGAGCCGCGGAGTTTACCCAATTCGGTAAATTACGTCGTTTTTTTATGACTAACCCGCGATCGGAGAAGGTGTAATCATACCGATTGTCCAAACCAAATGTCAGATAAGACACACCAGACATGATTATCGTCAGCCCCGATAAAATGTAAGTTAAGATCATTTCACTACTATCATGTAGGAAATAGGTAAGGAAAAATAATGGACTGACAGCAGCTATAGCAATTGATAGGTATAAGTATCGAAAAGGCTCTTCAATATCGTGCTTATGCCAGACTGTCAGATTCATCCCGTTAAGAATTTTTTGCTCCTGCTCTTCTTGGTATGCTGAAAATTCTTCTGGGGTAATATAGAAAGGTAAATAAGCCAAAGGTTACTCCTGTAAGCTAAGTTCACTATTAATCGAAGATAATGAACTTCTGATCGTTGCTTGTTTGGTATTGTCTGAAATTGCTGTATAAGTTGCACGCTGTTTTGCATTATTTTGGAACCAGTACTTACGGTTAAATTCGCTCTTCTCATCAAGAATGTATTCTATCTCAAATGCTAAATATTTAGCCGAGTCTTTCATTGGTAAAGTCAATTTATAGACACTTTGAGAATCTGAGGAATCTGTTGAACTATCCAACGTTTCTAGATCTACTCCAGTGTGCCAAGCTCCCGACCCCAGTCCTCCCTCTGTTACAGAAGTATTTGTCCGAAGTTTTATTCCATCTCTTGCTGTATTGGTGGGAACTTGGATATGTAGCTCAATACCAAACAATTCTTGTTTTGCTGCCGGATACTGTGTTGTTGAATTCGGAACGGTACGCATCAATGGTATTTGGCAGATCAAAGGTTTATCCATTATGGTTTTTAACTCAAAAAGAGCCTCTTGCACTAAAGAGGAATTATGCTTTTCTCTCTCTACCAAGCTTGAGGATTGACTCCACAGGGCTTTATCTGGGTGATAGCCCCAAGGAAGTTTATCTAACCACTTTTGATAATCATCTTGTTTAAGTTTACTCATTATATGATTACTAAGAAGGTAAACTGCAGTAAGGCCCATAATGACAAACATGATCGGACCTCCAAACAGAATATTTGCAGACCAAATCCCAGTTAATCCACCGATAGCTTGAAACCCACCTACAAGTGTCAATCCAACTAAAGATGCAAAGTTGAAGTATTCGACAACTCTTGCGCTCCCATGTAAACCGTCTATGTTCTTCCATGAACGATAGGCCTCTATACCCGAAGCAAGAGCTCCAATAACTCCGGTCACAGCTAGCCATTTATTGAATACCTTTAAGTCATCAAGGATCAAGTTATCAAAACCACGGGCATTATTATTTACTAACTCTTTTAATGCTTTATATGAATGTGACCTTAACCTAGGTTCACCCTTCACTTTCTCCCATAACTTACCTGTACGAACACCTGTCCAAGCGTTGACTGTGTAAAATAACTTTTGCTGGATATCCAAAAATTCATCTGAGGACATTAACCCCGTGTCTTGAATACTGCTCATGGCATCACCAAGCGCGATGCAGTTAAATATTAATGCCAGAAAGCCTAGACCACCGGCATTCTCGAACAGTTTATTCAAATCATTGAGCTTATTCATCACGATCCGCGTTCTAAGCTCGATGGTTCTTTGAGGTAGATCATCAGGTAACTCAATGTACTGCGGGTACTCCAATGTAGCTACAGCGAGAGCCTTCTTAATAGTCTTTTTATTTTTTAAAGCTGTTGTGTATTTAGAGTCAGCTTTGCGGTTATTTTTCTGGAAGTCAGCAATGATTGCATCGTTTTTTTCGAGCTTAATCAGATAATCATTTACGCGTGTTTTCCATTTTTTAAAATCGTGAGCGTAACCTTCTTTTATTGTTACGGGCATATTGTGTGCCATATGTTCTGCAATAACGGCAAATAAATAATAGCTATGACGGTTCAGAGGTTTAGCGAAAACAGGCATCAGCGAAATTGATACTTGTGAGGTCATGCTAACACCAAACTCTACAACGCCTTTTGCAAGCGCACCTATTGCAGATTTAAAAATAATATCCAGCTCTTGGAAACCTTTGGCGATATCTTTGAGAAAGGCTGTTTCCGCAGTGTTTGGGTTGGAAACAAAGTCCATGATCTTAGAGTACATATTCACGCGGTTGCTTGTATCAGATATCTGGTCCATCAACTGATTATCAGGTTCAGGATTGTCTGAGACGATCGACTGTTCATCAAGCGCCTCTGTAATATTCTTCTCCATCACTTTAAATAAACTACGACTAAACCCTGAGGCATAGAGAGCAAGTAAACTGGTTGGTTTCTCCCATTGGCTTTCAGCCCATTGGCGGTCTTCTTCTTGTATCACCAGAGTAAATGACTCAACGGCTTGCTTGTGCAGTTGATACAAGCTGTACTGTGTGTCTTCGCTGTATAGGTCGAAGGTTCTTTCGAGATGATGCGGCGTTAAGGACTCCATTACTGCGATAAAGTCGCGTTTGACCGAAACCACTTGGGCTAGCATGGTTTCTTTTTGTTCTGACAGCTCTTGCATCTCGCTCAGCATTTGCTTCCAGTTGAGCTGCTGACGCCAGCGTTCAGTCGCTATCCATTGTTCGTATTTACCAAAACGGCTCGCAGAAATTCGATATTTGTCCTGTATCGCTTTAGCAATGTCACTTTGGGTATGTTGGTGTGATTCAATCGCTCCAGCGGAAAATTTAGCAGGATAGCCGGACTGAACTGAGCTTTTGTTCTGCTCTGCCAAATCAAGTTGGTGAGAGGAGTCATAATAGTCAGCCATGTCGGTATAAAACGACAGCTCTTCGCCGTTACGCTTAACGCTAGCTGGCATGTCTATCTCGTCACTTGCACCAAACATACACAGTTGCATGGCGGTCTGCATCAAGTTCCACTGGTTTGAAAACTGGTCAGTGAAAAGGCGGTAAGGGCTTGCGGCACCAATAAAATGCAGTGACATATCTTGAATGTCTGCGGCGTAATCTTTTATCGCGACGAAGTAGCCTGATTCTTCTTCTGGAATCGCAGAGGTTAAATCGCTTTCGACTGCGACAGGTTTAAAGACAGAACCATCTTCATCTGCTTTGGTGGCGATGCCAGAATCCGCAAAGCGACCATCATCGACGGCAGAAGATTCAATATCAGCGACTTGGGTTAACTTATCTATTGGTGCAATGTTGTGCTGATTCTCGTTTGAGGACAGAACAATGGTTTGCATGCGATCGATATGATTACTCGGATTGTTAAGTACGCGCATGAACGTGTGCCATGTCCACCGGTGCTCAGAGAAGCAAATCGATAGTACGCTTCCGTTGACGTAAGTAAGGAAGGGCTTTGCATCTTGTGGTGTCCCACGCTGCTCTGATTTTGGGCTTTCTGATTCTCCCAACTTATAGAGCGTGAATTGCGTTCCTTTGATTTCGTATTCGTCTAAGCTTTTGTTGATTGCATCATAGACATACAGCCAACCGTCGCGCAGTTGACGCAGGGTGTAACCAACGGTATTGAGTTTGGCTGGGCCTTGGCCTTTCCATTCTTCAGGCAAACCAAAAGGTTGTGTCTCTTCTGTTTCTAGCTGATCGATGGCATAGCGGACTGGGATAAAGTGCGCAGGTGATGCTTCCGTTGCTTCTTTCTCAGTTTTTAAATTGAGAGGCTCTGGTTCAGACGGCGGTGGCGGATCGATTTTTTTTGTTTCTCCCTCCCAAAACATACTGCGCTCTGGGGGGGAGCCAGCAAGATCATCGGATTCCGTGGTTGGAACGATATTCAGCGATTTCAGTGTACCATCGCTTTCAAATGCCTGAACGGCCTCCTCATAGGTATAGCTGTTGTCATACCAGAACATAGAAGTTTTTGGGGGAAGTGGATTATTCATCGTTAGCCCATGTTTAAGAGTTTTATTCTATTACGCAAATATCGCACCAAAATAAAGCAATTAAAAATCAATGAGTTAGATTTTTATGGTTTTGCTTCAATCAAATAATTGTTTGTTTTTCCAATAAGTTGGTTGGTGTTTACCATTTTTTGTATTGATTGAATCAAAGTTTGAGTTGTGAGTGATGCCTCAATGAGCCGACAAAACAAAAGGGCTCCAGAGTTAACTCTGGAGCCCTTTCTAGTATTTAAGCTCTAAATAATTAGTGACGCTTTGGTTTACGTTGACCAGCTGGTTTGCCTTGTCCTTGCGGGCGACCTTGGCCTTGCGGCTTGCTACCTGCCGGGCGGTTTGCACCGTTGCCGCTAGGACGTTGGCCGTTGCTTGCAGGGCGTTGACCACCTGTAGCTTTGCCAGAACCGTTACGGTTACCAGATGGTTTACCATCTTTTGAACCGCCTTCAGAGCGTTTGTTCAAATGACCACCGAAGCCTGGTTGGTTTTTGGTATGTTTGGTTGCAAAGCGGTTTGCCCCGTGACGACCAGATTTACGACGTTGCGCAGGTGTTTGTGCTTCAATGTCTTCTGCAGGAACGAGACAGCCTTGTTTGTCACCAATCAAATGTTTTTTACCCATGCTGATTAGGGCTTCACGGATCATTGGCCAGTTTGCTGGATCGTGATAACGCAACAGCGCTTTATGCAGGCGACGTTGACGTTCACCTTTTGCTACAGGTACATCTTCACGTTTTTTGTACTTCACGCGTTTCAGAGGGTTTGTCTCTGAGTAGTACATCGACGTTGCGTTACACATTGGCGAAGGGTAGAAGTTTTGTACTTGATCACATTCGAAGTTGTTCTTTTTCAGCCACAGAGCAAGGTTCAGCATGTCTTCGTCTTCTGTGCCTGGGTGCGCAGAGATAAAATAAGGGATTAAGTACTGCTTCTTGCCTGCTTCTGCACTGTATTTCTCGAACATCTCTTTAAAGCGATCGTACGTACCCATGCCTGGCTTCATCATCAGATCAAGAGGACCTTTCTCTGTATGTTCCGGTGCAATCTTCAAGTAACCGCCTACGTGGTGAGTCACGAGCTCTTTCACGTATTCTGGTGATTCAATCGCAAGGTCGTAACGTACGCCAGATGCAACCATCACTTTCTTCACGCCTTCAACTTTACGCGCTTCGCGGTATAAATCGATCGTGTGTTTGTGGTCTGTGTTTAGCTTGTTACAGATGCCCGGGAATACACAAGAAGGACGACGACAGTTCTCTTCCGCTTTTGGATCTTTACAGCCCAGGCGGTACATGTTTGCAGTCGGGCCACCAAGATCGGAAATTGTGCCGGTAAAGCCTGGAACTTTGTCGCGAATTTCTTCAATCTCGTTGATGATAGACTCTTTCGAACGGTTTTGAATGATTCGACCTTCATGCTCGGTAATCGAACAGAAAGAACAGCCACCAAAGCAACCACGCATGATGTTTACAGACGTCTTGATCATGTCGTACGCAGGAATTTTTGCTTTGCCGTACATAGGGTGAGGGACACGCGCGTAAGGCAGGCCAAACACAAAGTCCATCTCTTCGGTCGTCAATGGAATTGGAGCTTGGTTTACCCAAAGTTCACGATCACCATGGCTTTGAAGTAACGCTCGACCAGAGTACGGGTTCGTTTCTAAATGCAATACACGGCTTGCATGTGCATAAAGAATGCGATCGTTTCTTAGCTTTTCAAACGAAGGTAAACGGACCGCAGTCGTCGCAGCATCGTGGCGTGATGGGCGAATCGTGATTGGTTGTGCAACTGGCTCGTCTTTTTTAGTTTCACACTGAGTTTCTACTTCGTATGGGTTCTTTGGTACGAACGCTTCTTTACGAGGTTTTTCAATACGAGAAGAATCAATAACCGTGTAGCCTTCTGGCGCGACTGGCAAGTTCACGGCAGTACCACGAATATTGGTCATGGTGCTGATGTCTTCGCCGTTTGCGATGCGATGTGCTACTTCGACAAGTGCGCGTTCTGCGTTACCAAAAAGTAGGATGTCTGCTTTTGCATCAAATAGTACCGAACGGCGAACTTTATCTGACCAGTAATCGTAGTGTGCCACACGGCGTAGGCTGGCTTCGATACCACCTAAAACAATAGGTACTTCTTTGTAAGCCTCACGACAACGCTGAGAGTAAACCAAAGTCGCGCGGTCTGGGCGTTTACCACCTTCGTTATTCGGTGTGTACGCGTCATCGTGACGAAGCTTTTTATCCGCGGTGTAACGGTTGATCATGGAGTCCATGTTACCCGCAGTGATCCCGAAGAACAGATTTGGCTTACCAAGTTGCATGAACGCATCTTTATTTTGCCATTCTGGTTGAGCAATGATACCGACACGGAAACCTTGTGCTTCTAGCAGGCGGCCAATGATAGCCATACCAAAGCTTGGGTGATCCACATAAGCGTCACCGGTTACAATGATAATGTCACAGCTATCCCATCCTAGGGCATCCATTTCTTTGCGACTGGTCGGCAAGAAAGGTGCCGTACCAAAACACTCTGCCCAGTATTTTTTGTACTCATGAATAGGAGTGATGTTATTGGTCATATTTTGCTCTCTGTTCCAGGGAGCGCGAATTATAGCGATTTGATTATCAGGTATCTATAACAAACTCATCTATTCCAGCTTAGTTCATCGAGTTTTATTTGGTTTGTAAAAATATCAATGCTCTATCGGCGATTTTCTGTCTAATTTCACCTTGAAAGCCTCATGGTTATAGAACGGTTCATGAAAAATGTCGCAATCTTAATACAAAGTATAAGCAATGGTGTGCTTATATGGGGTAAAGCCTATAATCAAATTAGTGCATATCAAATGCAAAAGGCTGAGCTGCTCTGGAAATAGTTCTAAGTCGATAGGCTTATCGTTGACACAATCCATCTATAAAGAGGATCGGCAGGTCCCAACTGGAATGTCGCGAATTGACTGTGAATTTTGAGCCTTGGGCTAATTACAAAAAAAGGGGCTAGGGTATGAGTGAATCTACGACAACAGTGCATCCAAAAATGCAAACGACTTCCAGTCTAACTCCTGTTATAGAGTGGTCTTACGATATTGATACTCGCGAGTTCGAATGTGATCAGCAAGGAATGGCAAAGGCATTTGGGATAAGTACGCCAGTAACCAGCCTAAATAACTTGTTTGATCATATGCTGATGGGGCAACAAGAAACGCTAAAACAACGAATTCTAGAAGTGGAACTCTTTGGCGGACGGGGGCGGTTTTCTTGTTGCATGATGCTAAAAAACGTTAACTTAGTGCACGTTACTATTAGTTTTGAAAGGCTCAATAAGCGCATTATCCAAGGCACTATCATTCCACAATTAACAATCACTGGTTGCGAGGAGTTAGCGAAAATTCTCGAAACGATTTTTGATTTGCCAAATGTAGGCGTTTTAGTTGCCGATGAAGATACGCGCATCTTAGGTTGTAACCGTGCCTTTGAGTTACAAATGGGCTATCAAAACCGAGATCTGGTTGGGCTTAAAACTCATATATTCAGTACCTCTCACCATAGCCAAGCGTTTTATGATCAGTTGTGGCAGCAAATTAATGATGAAGGATGTTGGTGTGGTAACTTGCTGAGCAAAACAGCAAACGGTAGCAACCAAGCTCATCATCTTTGTATTTACCGACTTACGTTTCACTCTGGACGAATTCTTTATCTCGGATTTTCTACGGATATTTCTGCTTCGTTGTTGTGGATGAAAAATCGTTGTGAACAACAGCATGATTGGGCTGCCTTTTTACCGACGAGGAAAGAATTTGAACTCCAATTAGCTACCTTAGCGAATGAAAGCAGAAATAAAGAACTCAACATTGTTATGACACTCAGACCCAAGTTTTCGGAGAGATATTTGCTTGAACAGCAATTAGGTTTTGCAGATTTTATTATGCGAAGTCGCTACACCAGTATTGCGGGGCAGTTATCTCGGGATGTGTTTGTCGTATGCTTGCAGACCCCTCATTGTCAATGGTTGAGCCCGGTTCGTTTGATCCAAATTGCCATGAAAGGGTTCTTTAATGAGCTTAGAAATGAAATGGGCACAAAAATGCATGCCACTATCGTTAAAGGCCAAACTGGTGTGTCAATCCTTGGCTATGATACGAACCGACCAAGACAAGCGCTAGCACATGCAGCGCAAGCGATGTTGTCCTCTATTTCCGGTGAAGGCAGCTATTTCAACTTTTACGACAGTGAACTTCACTCTGAATTAGTGAAGCGCCAACATCTCGAGGCGTTTTTGGAGGCACAAATAGAGAGTGGGCTAGTGGACGTTTACTTTCAACCGATTATCGATGTTCAAACCGGAAGAGTGGTTAAGTTCGAGGCTCTCGCACGCTTCTATGATGAAAATGATGCGTATTGTACGCAAAAGATGATCGCTATTATTGAAGATCTAGAGCTCATAGCGGCACTTGATGATGTGGTCTGCCAAGCTGCGTTGAAGCACTTTCCGCGCTTACAAGAAATTTATGGCGAGGAAGTGGGCGTGACCATCAATCGCTCCCTCAATACGAAATTGGACTCTCTTCAGATCCTTCAGCGGTCGCATGATTTGATTAAAGCCAGTGGTGTAGACCCTAAGCGAGTAACTATCGAGCTAACAGAAACCGCGTATTTTGAACAAGATGAGGAGCATACTCGAGCTCTAGAGGAAGTGCGGAAAGAGGGCATTGAGATCGCGATTGATGACTTCGGTACTGGGTATTCTTCTTTTTCTTATCTAGAAAAAGGGCAGTTTGATTTACTGAAAATAGACCGAAAATTCATCAAGAACATTCATAAAGGGAGCACCAGCTATAACATTGTGAAAATGGTCACCGAGCTTGCACAGCAAATGAATGTAAAAGTGGTTGCTGAAGGCGTGGAATCTAAGCAAGAACTTCAAGTATTGGCAGAAATCGGTGTCGATTACATGCAGGGCTTTCTATTTTCTGCTGCCGTGCCTGTCGATTTGATGGATAAAGCGGACAGTTATGAGCATCTGTTCTCTGACATCGCGATTGAGTCTAAGCAAAGTGATGTGTTGCAATCTGTGAGCCATGAACAAGTCAGGTCTATGGACCCTGGAGAACCGCTCTCCTTGGCAGTGGAGTACATGAATTTGAATCCAAGCTTGCCTTTAGTTGTTCTCAATGAAAATCGTTGTGTTGGGTTAATTACGAAAGAGACGGTGAATTTACACCTAACGCCCTCGATGGGCACAGAGCGAGAAACTGAACGAGAAAGCCGAATTTGGAAACGTCCTGTTAATCAGATAATGAGCACCGAATTTGTGTTGGTTGATGAGGATTTACCTGTCTCTGTTATTCGAGAGTTGGTTAAAACCGGGATTCGTTTCCCTTGGGTACTGTGTAATACCAAAGAAGAGTACCGTGGAGTTTTAACGCAGGAAGACGCGTTGAAGTATCTTGCTTCTCTGTGAATAAAATTGTCTTACCGTTTTAGCTCATTTGGGGGCCGACTTTCGGTGGTTTGGCGATAGTTGATTTGATATTATCGCCCCCCAAAATGACTTTTGAGCGTGCATTCAACATGATTCAACAATTGCTGGTTACTTTCCCTCCGATGCTATTTGGCGCACAAGCGCTACTGACTTTGCTTCTAATCAAGGGCGATATTTGTCCTGGTCAGCGAGGACGTCTTCATAAAATGTTGCCAGCAGTAGCTGTATTGTGGCTCGCTGTTGCGTCACTTCGCATTGAAGCATTTATGATCGTGTTTGCTATTTTCTACTTCTATTCTCAGGTTCAAACCAAGAAAACGCGTGAAAAAGGGCCACTATGGGCGATGCATTTAGCGAATGGTTTGGCCTTTGCGTATGTAAGTATTCAGGTATTTGAGCAATCAAGCTGGCCAGCATCGATAGCGATGGCGCTAATGATATTTTTCCTTGGGGCGTCATTTTCTCAATTGCTACTTACGATAGCTCGCAGCAGATTACAGGCATTTCACCGCATTTTACCAGTTACTGGCATTGTGTCTGGAATGCTATTAGTCATCGCAACGTTGTTTGCTTCTTACCAGTTAAATGAAGCTGCACTGAACGCTGCAACACAGCCAATCTTGCTGTCTTTAGCTATGCTAATTTCTTCAATTATCGTGTGGTGTTGGCATATTTTTACGCATAAGAAACCAGAAAAGGTGCAACTGAGCGTAGCTTTGTTGCTAGCACTCGCGTCGATGACGAGCCTGCAAGGTTTATTCTCTCTCGCGGCTTGACCTCTACTCTAAAGGCAAAGTTAGACGGCTTATATCCAAGTGCTTTCTTGATGCTTGGGTATAAGGTGATCACGTTTTAGATCTCACTCACTTTAAATTCGCGTGATTACTACTACGCTTGTTTATATATCTTGTCGAAGAGGAGAGTCGCGATGGATTTAAGCAATGTAGGTAATCTGGACAGCACTATTTTGCTAGGTATCGTCAACGAAAAGCTACGTTTAGAGTGCGACAGTTTTGACGAGTTAGTATCAGTGTATGAGATGGATGTAGAGTCTGTAGTCGGCAAGCTTGATATGCTCGGTTATCAGTACGATCCATTGACTAACCAATTTAAAGCATATCAACGCTAAGCCTTTCATAACCCAAATCTTTTAAGCCACCTTGATTCCGTCAAGGTGGCTTTTACATTGTAGCCTCGCGGTTGCGAAAAAAGCTTGTAAGTAACGCTTTTCTTTCTCTGAGTGACGCGTTGCAGCAAACAAGCGACGCCATAAGCCTTGGCCGAAAGGTTTACTGGTAATAAGACCTTGGCGAGAAAATTCAGAAATCGCCCAATTGGGTAGTGCCGCCACCCCTAATCCAGCAGAGACCATCTGAACTAACATGAGAGTGTTGTCGGCTTGCTTCCATTTCGCAGGTTCTATTCCTGCTGGCTGAAGAAAGTGTTTTACGACGTCTAGCCTTTGTTTTTGAACCGGATAAGAGAGCATGGTTTGATCTGCGAGATCTTGCGGATCAATAATGTCTTTTTCCGCCAATGGGTGGTTGGTTGCGGTAATTAAACGCATTTCAAAGTCGAATAGAGGCTCGTAGTGGACTTCAGATCGAGGTTGGATATCGGAAGTAATAACGAGATCGAGTTCGCCTGCCAATAGAGCTGGGAGTGGTTCAAAGCCAAAACCAGAGGAAAAGTCCAATGTTACGCTAGGCCAAGCAAGTTGGTACTCCCTAAGTGCAGGCATTAGCCATTGGAAGCAAGAGTGACATTCAATGGCCATATGTAATCGGCCATTGACGTCCTCTTTCAAGCTCGCTAAATCATTTTCTGCTCTTGCGAGTTTCGGAAGGATATCTTCTGCAAGACGCAATAGGATTTCTCCCTCTGAAGTGAACTTCACCGGACGAGTCTTTCTCAGGAACAGTTGCCCTCCAATTCGCGCCTCCAAATCTTTGATCTGATGAGACAGTGCCGACTGAGTGAGATGCAAAGCGGTCGCTGTCGCCGTTAGAGAGCCAGTGTCTCGAAGCGAAGTGAGTGTCCGCAAATGTTTTAGCTCTATCATGAATTCCTTTCATCCTTTGTTGCTCGCTATGAACAGAATAGCAATCGTGTAAATAACTTAACGACAAAAAATGGATATGTAAACGTCTAGACGTCTATTTGTTGTTTTTATTTGCGAATCATGTCGCTTCATGATGAATTTTTTTAATAAACAAGTTGAATAAATGGACGTTGTTCTAATATCAGATGAGAGCGATAGTTTAGCCATCCAGACATCTTATTCTTTACCGAGAGATGCTCTGATCCAAACAAATTGAACAAAATTGAGAAAGGAATAGGGACATGGCGACAACGACTCACATATTAGGTTATCCACGCATTGGTGAAAAAAGAGAATTAAAATTCGCTCAGGAGAAATACTGGCGAGGAGAAATTGATCAAGCTGAGCTTAAAAAGGTTGGGGCAGATCTACGCGCCAAAAACTGGCAAACACAAACGGATGCTGGTCTGAGTTTTGCCACCGCTGGCGACTTCGCTTGGTACGATCATGTACTGACGACCACGTTGCTATTAGGTCATGTGCCAAAGCGTCACGCTGATGGTTTCCCTAACCTGGATACGTTGTTTAAAGTGGGTCGCGGTCAATCTCAGGCGGGTTGCAGCTGTGCGGGCGATGCGGCATCGGATATGACCAAATGGTTCAACACAAACTACCATTACATTGTCCCTGAGTTCAGCAAGGACGATACGTTTGAAGTGAGCTGGCCGCAACTGTTTGAAGAAGTCAACGAAGCGCTTCAAGCTGGCCACCAAGTGAAGCCTGTTTTGCTTGGTCCAGTCAGTTACCTTTACTTGGGCAAAGAGGTCGAAGAAGGGTTTGACCGCTTAACCCTGCTACCACGCTTACTTACTGCTTACCAAGCTATTTTGGCAAAGCTAGCAAGTCAAGGTGTTGAGTGGGTTCAGATTGATGAGCCAATTTTGTCTCTGGAGCTAGAAAGCAAATGGGCTGATGCGTTCAAGCTAGCGTACCAAGTGATTCGAAGCGATGTAAAAGTGCTGCTAACGACGTACTTTGACTCTATAAGCGATACGCTAGACAAAATTGTAAAGCTACCAGTGGATGGTTTACATATCGATTTATCTGCCGCGCCTCAGCAGCTTGACGACGTGGTTGCCAAACTACCGGAGGGGTGGGTGCTGTCTGCTGGCGTGGTCAACGGTCGTAACGTGTGGCGTTCGGATTTAAGTGCCCAACTTGAACGTCTACAGCCAGTAAAAGAAAAACTGGGCGACAACCTTTGGGTTGCGAGCTCATGCTCTTTGCTACATAGCCCGGTTGATCTGGAACAGGAAACAGAACTCAGTGAGGAAGTGAAAAGCTGGTTTGCGTTCGCAAAACAAAAAGTAACAGAAGTCGCCTTGCTTGGCCGCGCACTCGATGGTGATCAAGATGCGATTCTCGCTTGTGATACCTACAGCCAGCCAATCAAAGCACGTAAAACGGCAACGCATGTGAATAAGCCACAAGTTCAAGCACGTTTAAACAGTATTACTGCGTCACTTGCCGAGCGCAGCGCACCTTACGCGGAGCGTGCTGCGCATCAAGCTGAAGTATTGGGCTTGCCTCTGTTGCCAACCACGACAATCGGTTCTTTCCCTCAAACGGGTGAAATTCGTGTTCAGCGCAGTGCTTATCGTACAGGTCAATTATCTGAGTCTGAATATATCCAAGCACTTAAAGGACATATTGCTGACGCAGTAAAACGTCAAGAGGCGCTCGACCTAGATGTGCTTGTTCATGGTGAAGCAGAGCGTAACGACATGGTGGAATACTTCGCTGAGAACTTGGCGGGTTTTCAAACGACCAAATTTGGTTGGGTACAGAGTTATGGCTCTCGCTGTGTGAAACCTGCCATTGTAGTTGCTGACATTGAACGTGAAAAACCGATCACGGTTGAATGGTCGACGTACGCCCAGTCGCTAACCAGCAAACAGATGAAAGGCATGTTGACTGGACCAGTAACGATTTTATGTTGGACGTTCCCACGTGAAGACATCACACGTCAAGAAATTGCGCAGCAACTTGCTTTGGCACTGCGTGATGAGGTGTCTGACCTGCAAGATGCAGGCATCAATATCATTCAAATTGATGAGCCAGCCATTCGAGAAGGTTTACCACTCAAAAAACGCGATCACAAAGCGTACTTAGAATGGGCCGTAAATGCGTTTAAGGTCTCTGCGGCAAGTGCAAAACCAGAAACTCAGATTCACACTCATATGTGTTACAGCGAGTTCAATGAAATCATTGATTCGGTTGCGGCACTCGATGCGGACGTCATTACCATTGAAACATCTCGCTCAAATATGGAGCTGCTGAAAGCATTTGAAGAGTTCAATTACCCGAACGAAATTGGCCCTGGTGTTTATGACATTCACTCACCAAACATTCCTACGGAAGAATGGATTGAAGGTTTAATCAAGAAAGCGGCAGAAAAAATTCCGGCTCAACGTTTGTGGGTAAACCCAGATTGTGGTCTGAAAACACGAAACTGGAAGGAGACAGAAGCCGCATTGGCAAATCTGGTTTCAGCGGCGAAGAAGCTCCGTGCTGAGCTGGCGTAACACATCGTTACAGCAAATAAAAACGGAGACTGTGGTCTCCGTTTTTCTATTCTTAATTGTTAACTTTCGTTTTCAGATTATCCAATAATAGCGAATCATCGTCTCATGCCGAAAGCAACAAAAATTACTGTAGCTACTTCACCTGAGTACAAGTCTGTGCGGAAACCAACTCATCTGCCATCAACTGACCGCGAGAATTACGTACCTTAATACGATACATCAAGCCCATATCAATTTGCTTGCGAACTTCTGGGTTGCTGCAGTAGGTATAGATACTGGTATTCAGTACTTGATTTAACGGCTTTGCACCGAGTGCGCCATCGTTATAAATCATCATCATCTCTACAACATTTTTGTTGGATGAGACACGCATTATTTGCAGTGGACCGTACTCTAAAGGGAGGCCCGCAGACAAGACTCCTGCTCGGTTTGATGCCATAAGCTCAAGTTGGCGCTGATTATCATCGGTTGATGAACAGCCAGCCAGAGCACCAAATACCAAGAAAAGACACAGTAATTTTTTCATAAATTAAAACACTTTTTTGAACGGTTTCACGATTACATGATCGTAAACACCAGCCGCTACATAAGGATCGGCTTCTGCCCACGCTTTAGCATCCTCTAGAGAGGCGAATTCAGCGATGACAGTTGAGCCCGTAAATCCAGCTTCTCCAGGATTGTCAGAATCTATCGCAGGCATCGGACCAGCTGTAAGAAGGCGACCTTCGTCTTGTAGCTTTTGTAAGCGATCCAAGTGTTGTGGGCGAACGCTCATGCGTTTTTCCAACGAGTTCTCAACGTCCTGTGAAAAGATGACATACCACATAGCATAGTTCCTTAATTGGTAGGGTAAAGTGTTAATTTAACGCCTTTTTTGTGTCTCTCACAAGTGAACAACAGAAAATGTGAGATCCTTTCTAACTGTTAGCGTTGTAGGTTGACTAATTCTGAACCGGACGTGGTTTACCTTCACTGTCAATGGCTACGTAGTTGAAGGTCGCATCACAAACCATGAAGCGTTCGCCAACACCGTGAGCTTTGACGGGTTTGACCCATACTTCCAAATCGACACTCATGGATGTGCGGCCGATCTTAGTGCATTCGCCGTAGCAGCATACGACATCGCCCACACCAACAGGTTTTTTGAACGTAATGCTTGATACCGAAACGGTGACAACGCGACCACAAGAGATCTCTTTTGCCAGAATCGCGCCCGCTAAGTCGAGCTGAGACATTATCCAACCGCCAAAAATATCGCCATTGGCGTTTGTATCTGCAGGCATTGCAAGGGTACGAAGCAGCATTTGACCTTTCGGAGAGCTAATTTCTTGACTCATTGTGACATCCTAAATCTTAAAGGCGCTCAAACTAAGCGCCAACATAGTAAATACCTAGAACCAAAGGTCCTTAAAAAACCGCAGATACCGGACCAGAGAAAGTTGGTTTACAGCAGCAAGAATGGTCTGAAAACGGTACGTTGTTTGAGCGGTTTACTGATACATGGAGCAAAACAGCGACCCTAAGGTCGCTGTGAAGTCGCGGATTATAGCAAAACTGAGTTTTTAATCATCAGTGGACACATCGGATGAGTTATTTTTTTGTTCTTTTGGCATGTGTTTATAAATGTAAAAGCCAGTCGCAATCATGTAGGCAAATGTCGCGATCAACATTCCAAATACTTTGAAGTTAACCCAAACATCCAACGGCAATTCGTAAGCAATATAAATATTTAGGCCAGCGAAGAATGAGAAGAAGCCAACCCAAGCCCAGTTAATCTTTGCCCAAACAGCGTCAGGTAACGTAATTTCCTTGCCTAGCATACCTTTGATGGCTGATTTTCCCAATGCGTGGCTCACTGCTAAGCCAATCGCCAGAATCGCGTAAATGATGGTGACTTTCCACTTTATAAAATTGTCGTCGTGGAAGAAAAGGGTCATGCCGCCGAAGGTAGTGACGATAACAAATGTTATTAGTTGCATCTTTTCGACTTTCTTATACAGCGCGTAGGTGACGACAAGCTGAATGGCTGTTGCTACGATCAGTGCACCTGTCGCCACGTAGATGTCGTACAGCTTGTATAAAGCGAAGAAAATGATGAGTGGTATAAAGTCTAGGATCTGCTTCATGATGGCAAAATCTACCTAATTATTGAATTGAAGACAGTCTAACGGAATCTGACAAGATGTGAATACTGAGGAAGTTAAGGTAAGAATAGTAACGCTTAGTATATCGTATAGACCGCAAGATTCTTCCATGTCGAAACAGCATATGGAAGGAATAAAAATTGCCGCGTGAAGCGGCAATAGAGTTGAGAGTTTTAAACCTTAAGCCACACGTTGATATTGGGAAATAAGCGTTTTTACATCTTCTAAATAGCCTTCCCGTAGTAAGTTATCGACCGTTGCTTCTAGCTCTTCGAGAGACATCGTGAAGCAAGTGGATTTACCTGTCATCAGGCTCAGATATTGATGATACTCTTCTTCTGTATAGTGGCCTAAGCGATCAAGTAACAGTGTTTTGATTCCATGATGAATCAAGCCGTAGTATGTATGTCGATGAAGTAACATGGCGATCTCCTTATCAAGCTCATACGCTACTCTTTTGCAGCCTGCTTGACCTTCTGGATAATTCGATTTACTCCAATAATGCACATCTAGTGCCAATTCTATATTTGCAGATTAAAAAGTGTTGGAAGGTGCAAAATTCTCGTTCTGTAACCATCTTTGGATGACGACTTGAAGTGCATTTAACGTGGTGGGCTTTTCGAGTCTGTCATCCATGAGTTTCGAAATTAGCTCCAACTCTCTAGCTCCAGACTCACCAGATAAGGCAATGATTGGAACGGAGGATGTGATTTGCTTAATCCGTTGGCTTGCGTCAAATCCATTCATTACCGGCATTTGGACATCCATAAGAACGAGATCAATCTTGTGAGAGTGGAATAGTTCTACCGCAGAGGCTCCATTATTTGCTTGTAAGCTGTTGACTCCCAATCTTTTTAAATACATCTGTACCAAGGTGCGTTGCACCTCTTTGTCATCAACAATGAGCACTGTTGGTGCATCTTTACATACTTGTACGTGTTGAGCTGAATGATTTTCAGAATGTGATGGAGTTGCTTTCCAGCTATCAAAGTCCGGTGCTCTTAATGTCTCTGGTTTTGGTGCGTTTGGTACGACTGGGAAATACAAGTAGAATTCTGTGAACTCGTTCAATTCAGACTGGCACTCTATTCGTCCTCCGAAGGAGCGCATAACACGTTGGCAATAGCCCAAACCTAAGCCACTGCCTCCGCTTTTTTGATACGAGAAAAAGTCATCAAATATCTTGTGTAAGATACTGCTATCTATACCTGGCCCACTATCTCGGAAGATCAGAATGTTTTCGTAAGCCCCCGTCTGGGTACGAATCTCAATTTGACTGTCGGGATAAGAATCAAAATAGTAGATAGCGTTACGAATCAAATTGAAAATGACAAAGTTAAACAGGGTCTCATTTAACTTCGCGACAAAATCGTGTGCCTGTGGCAGGTTAATTCTCTCTATTATTTGATCGTTTTCAAAACCATAACGGCTTACTGCTTGGTCGATGGCTTTATGTATGGAAGTGAGAGCTAAAGGCTCATGCTCTGGTGAACTGTCGCTAACTTCTCGTAAAATAATATCGATAAGTTGTCGACCGCGTTGTATAGCGGCTTCACCTTTATCAATTTCTCTTTTTAGCGTATCCAGTGAGGCGTTTGACTCTATATGCTGTTTTAAAGCTTCAAATTGTAATTGTACTTGAGCGAGAGGGTTACGCATTTCATGTGCAATGGAGTTAGCCAGCGCACGGCTTTGGCGTACCTTTCTATCGGCTTCAATGGTGCTCTGGATGCGAACTAATAACGTTTGCAGAGCTGAGATTTCTTCATTAGAAAACAGCTTATTATCTATTTTATGTGAAGAAATCAGCAAGTGAGTAACAGATTTTCCACGACCGAAGAGAGGCATAACGAGCGCAGTATTGCTTGAGCGCATACGCTCGTAGAGCTTTCTCATCGACCCTTTAGAAGAGGAGGCATAATCAATTTCTTCAGACAACTCATCTAGCACGAGAACTGACTTGCTTGACGGCAGGTACTCTTCGTAAAACGTTTCTGTGTAATTGCTAGTGACTAGCTGCAGCTTGTTGTTTGGTATGTTAAGTAACGATGCCAACTGATGCATAGCATCATCTATTGAGCGTTTAAACTCTTCCTCTAACCCAAGGATTTGCTGAACGGGAGTGTGTCGTTTCCCATAAATAAAATACGAAGCGTAACGACTGACTCGCTTAAAAAGCAAGTGCCAAGTGATACCGATAAGCGCACATAAAGGTACCGCAACAAGCCATTGGTTATCTTCAGAGATAGGAATAAATATCGCCCCTAGCGGCAGAACAAAAATGGCGCAGACTAAGAGCGCGCTTACCGTTAAGTACGTGAGATATTTAGCGCTGTAGAAGCGAGAGGTAAGTAGGGCATAGCCCACAAACAACATTTCGCTGATTGAAAGTGCTGGTGGTAACCAAGTTAGGGAGAAGTCGCCAAGGAAATACGTCATTCCAAGGTGTATCACTGCCGTAGATAACATGAATACCAAAATGCCAGCTATCATATAGTTGCTTTTTGCTAGCGTGAGCTTGCTGCTGTTCGCGCGCATGGCAATCAAGTTAAGCAGCGTTAGTACCACGAAAGCTAGCAAACTAATGAAAAAATATGAGGTATGTGGGCCAAATTCAATGACGAACTGGCTTGGACCACTAATGGTGACATTTTCGACAGTAAGATTCGGCACTAAGTTGATGTACAGTGAATACGTTGCTAGTGCGACAAAGACGACTTTTTGCCAGACTTTGACCGCTGTTTTTTTAACATCTGCGGTTAACTGGCAAGAAAAATAGAATGCAAACGCAAAGGCGAAAAAAGACGCTAAGTTCGCTAACTTAGCCATAAAAATACCACCAACAGAGCCTAATTCTGGCAATAAATCGGTATGGAAATAGGCGTTGCTGCTTATCCAAACAATGATACAGCTGGAATAAGCGATGTAAGGCGCGTGATGCGAGCCTAAGATTGATTCACTCTTCTGTTTTAGGCGATAGCAGTAATACAGTAGCCAAGCGAATACTATTAGTACAGTCGCGTACAATGCCATTGCTTTTGGGTAAAAGAGACCGTGCAAATGAACATCAAGCATGCTCATTCACCTTTTTATCCATTCTTTTTGTTCGTACGCAATGTTTGTAGTCGCGAAATTGTATGTCTTGAAATGCTTCAACCATCATACCTAAATTCCAGAAACCGCGGTATGTCTTGGTACCGTCACCGTTAATGTCGCGGTATCCTGAGTGAAAGTAGGCACTTAAATCAATAGATTGATAGAAATTTAACATAAATACTTGCTCAATAATGGTAAAGCCGAGCTTATAGCCTGCTTTATAGAGCTCGCTCATCATAGTTTTTTGCGCCAGATACAAAAAATACAGCTTTTGTTGAATGTTGCCTCCCACCGTAAGACGCAGTACTTCGCAAACCGCTTCAGTGTTCTTTACACGAGATTGAAACTGAGCATCAAACCCAATAAGAGTGTGCTCATGAGTTAGAGCACGACACTCCAAAATACCCAGTTGATAGAGAACACTGTACCCATGATTAGGAAAGCAAAACTGCCATTGTTCGTTACTAAACTGTGGTGAGTAACTGAGCCAGTTATTTCGTTGATGCCAGCCTTGCACTAAAGCGGAGGAGACCATGATTGGTGAAGATGACGATTTGAGCAAGAGCGCAAAGTGCTGCCCTTTTTGCGAGAGTGATAAAAGAGGCAAGATTTCAAACCACTGTTCAGCTTGGACGAAAAGCTCAAGATTACTCAGTGTGATCGCTTTGGAAATCGGCATTAACGCTGCATGATTTGGCAGCATTACCTCAAGATCGCAATCTGCGATATCTTCAATTAACACGCTAGTATAGCTGTGGTCGTCAAACGGAAGCGGAGTAGGAATCGCAGCTTCGTTTGAAGGATATTTTTGCTTGATTGCTTCGATCTCGCATTGACACCAGAAAACCATCCAATGCGGGTAACAATCTGCGGCAAGTTGTTCAAGTAAACGAATCTCTTTGGAGAAACCTGTCGGATAATGTTGCACTAAATCTCGATAATCCATTAACTCAAATAGTGCAGAAAGACTTTTTGATGCGTGTTTAGGAAAGAGAGATTTAAGCAGTTTTATTCGATACAGAGCAACCTGTTGAAAAAGAGCATCTCGTTTTTGTTTCGTTAGGGTAAGAATAACTGAGTCAACCAGTGCCTGCTGCTTTGATTCGATCGGCAAATTTGTTTTGGTGAGATATCCCAAAGATTGCTCAAGACTCATGATATAACCTAGTTCTAACGTTTTGTTATATTTTGTAATGGTTTATATCATTTTGAAAAATTTATGCCATCGGTTTCTATTTGTATAGTTACGTAATGCAAGAAAAGACAAAAAAACCGCTCATTATGAGCGGTTTTTGGTCTATTCAAGAAAGGGTTAGGCTTCTTGCTTTTTTAGCTCAGCTTCTGCCGTTTCTTCTTCAATTAGCGCATCAACGATAACTGCACATGCAGCATCACCTGTGATGTTCAGTGCTGTACGAATCATATCGAAAATACGGTCAAGAGCGAATAGCAGCGGTAGACCTTCAATTGGAATGCCAGCGGCAAGAAGCACGGCAACCACTAGGAAAGAAGGGCCAGGAACACCCGCTTGACCAACAGCACCCAATGTAGACGTTACGATAATTGCAATGTAAGCGCCCATGCCTAGATCGATATTGAACAGTTGAGCAAAGAAGATAGCAACCAAGCCATAGTAAATCGCATTACCTGACATGTTGATCGTTGCGCCTAGAGGCAGAACAAATGATGCAGTTGAATTTTTTACGCCAAGCTCTTTTTCACAGGTATCCATTGTGACAGGCAGTGTTGCCATAGAAGACGCTGTTGAAAGCGCAACTGCTTGCGGTTTCTTCATTGAAGACAGGAATTTCTTCGCAGATGTCTTCGTGAAAACATGCACCATTGCTGGGTAAACAATGAAACCGAAGATTAGGATGGCGGCAACGTAAACAACGAACAGTTTAAACACCACCATTAGCGCACCAAAACCAAACGTACCGACGGCTTCTGCCATCAGACCAAATACACCGATAGGTGCAATGATCATTACTTTGTTGATCATCCAAACCATTGCGTCAACGATGCAGTTAACACCATTGATGATTGGTTCACGACGTTCTTTTGCTTGCTTAGAAATCGCAATACCAAAGAACATACAGAAAACGAGGATCTGTAGGATGTTTGCTTCATTTAGTGATTGGAAAACGTTGGTTGGGATCATACCAGTGATGGTTGCCCAGAAAGTAGGTAGTTCACCTTTTGAAGCGTATTCTGCTGAGAACATGCCTTCAACGCCAGAGACGTCGATACCCATGCCTGGTTGGAATACTTCACCCATAAATAGTGCAAGCGCAACGGCTAGGGCGGATGTTAAACCAAAATAACCTAGAGTGACGACACCAACTTTACCTGCTGACTGGCTGTTCCCAAGACCAGCGGCGCCAGAAATCAAGGCTACAGCGACCAAAGGAATAACCAACATTTTGATTAAGTTGATAAAGATAGCACCTAAAGGAGCGAACACTGTCGCATCATGACCCATCATGGCACCAACGGCTGTGCCCACGATCATGGCGATTACGACTTGTACGCCAATGTTGTTTAGCAAACTCTTTTCTTTTAACACTTCCATAACCTCTGTGCTAATAAAATGTAAAATCCTAAAATTACCCACTAACCATAAATGGATTTACGGATAATTATCTCGCCTTGCTTTTTACACTTATCGTTTACAATTGGCAATATGCAGCAAGGTATTATTGATGGATTAATCGATATTTTCTTGACGAACGATAAAGTTTTGTTCAATAGCAAACGTTTGCTATTGATTTTTCTTATAAGGGTCGCGCTTAGGATTGTTCAAGTTTATTTTTCTTTATTTGTTTTCTTTTTGTTAATTTTAACCGCTTTTGTATTTGCTATTGCAGTCAGAGTTTTTAGTGGCTTGGGTTGATATTTATAACAATTCATCTCTTTCAAGCTCACACTTTTATTAATTTGTCTTCTGAAATGTTAATTGCTTTACATTCTTGGCTCTAATTGCGTTGTAAACATAATGTTAAATGGTAATGACTAGTGAGACTCAAATGCTGACGATCCAGTGTTAGAGATAACTTGCTTAGTTAATGCTCCTGAGCTGATTAGACGAGAAAGACAAGTAAGAGGTGAAGAGACTATGATGAATCTTGCTGCTGCGTTACAAAGAAATGCTGCGAGTAAACCAGATAAAACGGCGTTGATATGTGGCGCTGAAAAGATAAATTATGCGCAGTTTGATGCGATCGCCGGCAAGATCGCAGCGTCTTTAATCAATAAAGGCGTAAAGCCAGGTGACCGCGTTGCGATTTCATGCCCAAACATTCCTTTTTTCGCGTTTGTTTATTATGCAATACAAAAAGCTGGCGCGGTTGCAGTCCCATTAAATGTGCTTTTGAAAGCGCGAGAAATTAAGTATCACTTAGAAGATTCAAAAGCGAAGTTTTATTTCTGCTTTGAAGGGACGAAAGAACTGCCAATGGCAAAAGAGGGTGTCAAAGCCTTTGAACAAGTCGATACATGCGAAGGCATAGTCGTATTGACTCAATCTCAAGATGAAAGCTATTGGAATGGTGTAATAACTCTCAATGCGTTTATAGCCGATGTCCAACCGTTGCCGGATTATATACCGCGTAATGCGGATGATACTTGTGTGATTTTGTATACATCAGGGACGACAGGCTTACCAAAAGGCGCTGAGCTGACTCAGCAGAACATCATAATGAACGCTCTGGTGGCACAAAATATTATGGGCAGCCAGGCCGATGATATTCACTTAGTAACTTTGCCTTTATTTCATACATTTGGTCAAACCGTCCACTTAAATGCTAGTGTTTTGGGCGGGGCAACATTGGTGTTGGTGCCTAGGTTTGAGCCTAAACATGTTCTTGAGCTGGTGGAAAAACATAGGGTGACGATATTTGCTGGTGTGCCAACGATGTACATCGGTCTGCTTCATGTGCAGCATCAATTTGATACCTCGTCATTGCGTGTTGCAGTAAGCGGTGGTGCGTCATTGCCAACCGAAATCTTTCGGAACCTTTGAAGAAACATTTAATGTGCCGATCTTAGAAGGGTACGGCTTTTCGGAGACAAGTCCTATTGCATGTTTTAATCATTTGGATCAGGAGCGTATACCAGGCTCGGTAGGTCAACCGGTTCAAGGTGTCGAAGTAAAAGTTATCGATATTGAAGGTAATGCACTACCGATAGGCGAAGAAGGTGAGATTGTTGTGCGTGGTCATAATGTTATGAAGGGATATCTTGACCGCCCAGAAGTTACTGAATCTGCGCTACAAAATGGTTGGTTCCATACTGGTGATGTGGGCCGCTTTGACAGTTCAGGTAATTTATTTATTGTCGATAGAATGAAAGATCTGATCATTCGAGGTGGATTTAATGTTTATCCCAGAGAAATTGAAGAAGTTTTCATGACTCATCCTGCAGTTTCAATGGTAGCGGTGATAGGGATTCCAAATGAAGAGTATGGCGAAGAGATAAAAGCCTACGTTGTACTTAAACCAAAAGAATACATTGACGCCGATTCATTACATAAGTGGGGTAAAGAGCAATTAGCCTCGTTTAAATATCCTCGTTATGTCGAAATTCGTGAACACCTCCCGATGAGTGCGACAGGAAAGATTTTGAAACGTGAGTTGAAATCTGAATTGAATATAGCTTAGTCAATTCAATGGTTTTTGTGTCACAGCGCCACTTGCCTAAGCGCAAATGGTGTTGTGCTTTTAACCAACTAGATGCATAAGTTTTTTAGCTATCGTTAGACAATACTTGCCGTTTGTTGAATGGATCTATTGCTCGAGTTCTTTAAAGTATTCTTCTAAGCGCTTCGGATTGGTAATGGTTACTGAGCCATAGTTTAGCTCTAGCATCCCGATACTTTCTAATCGTTTTAGTATCTTGTGTACACTCTGACGAGTTAGCCCCATCATGTTAGCGATATGTTCTCTTGTTACCCTGACAACGCATGGTCGAGTATCGATCGCTTGATTAAGTTGGTATTCAGCAAGCAGCAGCAACCTTTTGGCGACTCGTTCTTCAATTCCTCTAATCGCGTCATCTTCGATAACAGAAATAGCAGACCATAAACGGCGGCTAAGTAAGTCGAGTATAGTGGGGTAACTTTGAGGGTATTTGGCGAGTAACTGGCGAAATTTATCTCCAGGAAGCTCCATTACAGTCACGTCCGAATGCGCGGTCGCACCAAAAATACGAGGCATACCGGGAGAAAAAACATTGTCTCCAAACCAGCCACCAGCTTCGAAAATCATCAGTGTGACTTCTTTACCTTTTGAACTAATTGAGTTCACTCTCACTGCACCTTGAGCTATGACCATAAGAGAAGATTGAAGCGCACCTTTATTGCAAATCAGTGCTTTTTCGTCGAAGCAGCGAACCTTAGTCATTTGCGCTGCTTCACTAAGCCCTTTATCTGGCAGCCCTGATAGTACTGGACATTTGGCTAGCAGTGTTTTGACTTCTTCCATGTAGCAACCTTACTGCACATTGCTTTATTGAGTTAGTTAAGTTACCCAAGCTTAACACTCTTTGAGTGCTCTGCTTGAGATAGATTTGGAAAGTGCGGGCGTTGAACAAAAAATGACGTGGTATAAACGCGATAGTAAGAAAACGCCCACTAAACATAATGTTAAGCGGGCGTTGTTGTGTCATATCAAACTGAAATTATTTTTGAGTGGCAGCTTTCATTGCAGAAACGAATTCACCTAGCTTGTCGAGCATAATTTGTGGCTGCTCAACGTTCGCTTCAATGATTTTGACCACGGCTGAACCAGAAATTGCACCAGCGGCGCCAGATTCTAGTGCTTGTTTCACCTGTGCTGGCTCAGAGATGCCAAAACCAAGTAGCGCTGGTGGTGCATCAAATTGGTTCAGTCTATCCAGCATATGACCTACAGGCATGTTTGCTTTGGTTTCTGCGCCAGTAACACCTGCACGAGAGAGTAGGTAAGTGTAGCCGCCACCTAACTCTGATACTTGCTTCAGTGTTTCATCACTTGCCGTTGGTGGTGCGATGAAGATTGGGTGAATATCAAACTTCTCTGCAGCCGCAACGAACTCAGTACTTTCATTAGTTGGTACGTCTGCAATCAAAACAGAATCGATGCCTGCTTTTGCACAACGCTCATAGAAGTTCTCGATACCACGAGAGTAAACAAGGTTCGCGTACATCAGAAGGCCAATAGGTAGCTCTGGGTACTTAGCTCGGATCTTGCCAATTTGTTCGAAGCAGATATCCGGTGTTGCGCCTGAATCTAGAGCACGAATGTTCGCACCTTGGATAGTCGGGCCATCCGCAAGAGGATCTGAAAATGGAATACCGAGTTCAAGGGCATCTGCGCCAGACTCGACCAGTGTTTCCATGATTTTGTAAGACTGCTCGGCGTTTGGATCGCAAACCGTTACGAACGGTACAAATGCGCCTTGGTTCTTTTCGTTTAGGCGCTCAAACATCTTTTCATAACGGCTCATTAGATTGCTCCTTTTTCTTCTAAGATGGCGTGTACGGTGAAGATGTCTTTGTCACCACGACCTGATAGGTTAACGACCAATAATTGCTCTTTTTCTGGATTCTCACGAGCCATACGCAGTGCATGAGCCAGTGCGTGAGAAGATTCTAGAGCAGGGATGATACCTTCGTGACGCGCAATTTCTTGGAATGCTTCTAGTGCTTCATCATCCGTCACGTTGTCATATTCAGCACGGCCAATTGCGTTTAGATGTGCGTGCTGTGGACCAACTGAAGGGAAATCAAGACCAGCAGAGACAGAGTATGACTCTTCAACCTGACCGTTTGGATCTTGCATCAATGGCGCTTTCATACCAAAGAAGATACCCGTTTTACCATGTTTAAGTGGTGCACCGTGCTGGTCAGTATCGATACCTTTACCTGCTGGCTCAACACCAATTAGGCGAACGCTTTCTTCTTCGATGAAGTCAGCAAACATACCAATCGCGTTTGAACCACCGCCCACACATGCGATAACCGCATCAGGAAGACGACCTTCACGTGCCAAAATCTGATTCTTCGTTTCTTCACCAATCATGCGTTGGAAGTCACGCACGATGGTTGGGAATGGGTGAGGACCTGCCGCTGTACCTAGTAGGTAGTGCGCGTCTTCATAAGTTGCAGACCAGTCGCGCAGCGCTTCGTTACATGCATCTTTAAGTGTCGCTGAACCCGAGTGGACAGGAATGACTTCTGCGCCCATTAGCTTCATACGGAATACGTTCGGGCTTTGACGCTCAACGTCTTTTGCACCCATGTAAACGCGGCACTTAAGGCCAAGTAGTGCACACGCTAGTGCGGTTGCAACACCGTGTTGGCCTGCACCTGTTTCTGCGATGATTTCGTTTTTACCCATGCGTTTCGCAAGCAGCGCTTGACCTAACACTTGGTTGGTCTTGTGCGCGCCACCGTGAAGTAGGTCTTCACGTTTTAGGTACAGTTTGGTTTTCGTACCTTTGGTTAGGTTACGAGTTAGAGTCAAAGCCGTTGGGCGGCCCGCATACTCTTGCAGAAGGGTCATAAATTCACTACGGAATTCTGGATCTTCTTGCGCGTCGATAAACGCTTGCTCTAGTTGCTCCAATGCTGGAACTAGAATTTGCGGAACGTACTGACCGCCGTATTCGCCAAAGTAGGCATTCAGTTTTGCCATCGTTATATTCCTTCTCGTATTTTTCGCTACGAATAGCTTTAAATTTTTTAGCTGATATCCAGCTTTAGTAGTTGCGAATGGCGCTGAATGCCGCAAGCAACTTCTGTGAATCTTTTTTGCCTGGTGCGCTTTCTACACCAGAGTTTAAATCTAATCCCAAGCAACCTAGTGTCGCTGCTTGTTGAGCATTTTCTGGCGACAGTCCGCCCGCTAGCATAATTTGACTTGGGTCGCCGATCAGTGACCAGTCGAACACTTGTCCGGTTCCACCTGTTTGAGTGCCAACTTGCGCATCTAATAGGTGACGGTCAATGTTGTCCGAAAGCAGTTCTGGCTTCGCATCTGTCACACCGTAAGCTTTCCAGATTTCAACACATGCTGGTAGCTCTGCTTTTAGCTGATTAACGTAAGCTTGGTCTTCTTGACCGTGCAGTTGCACCGCTTTTAAACCCAAAGAGGTCACGACAGAAGCAACAAAATCGATATCGTGATTTTGGAACACGCCTACGTAGTTAAGTGGAGCACCGCTCATGGTTAAGCGCGCACCTTCAAGGTCGACCGCACGCTTCGAATTCTCGACAAAAATCAGACCACCAAATACCGCACCAGCTTGGTACGCTTTCGCTGCGTCATCTGGGTGCGTTAAGCCACAGACTTTATTTTCGCCCAGCGTCACTTTGCGTACTGCAAGCTCTAGGTTGTCTTCCGCCATCAGTGAACTACCAATCAAGAAGCCGTCTGCGTATTCCGCTAAATCACGAACTTGTTGATGTGTATAAATGCCAGATTCTGAGATTACTGTTGCGTTAGGAGCCAGTTCGCGAATTGTCGGTGCCAGTTCTTTAGTACGATTCAAATCAGTACTTAGGTCGCGAAGGTTACGGTTATTAATGCCGATAACGCGTGCGCCTAGCTTAACTGCACGATGAAGCTCTTCTTCGTTGCTGACTTCGGTCAAGATACCCATGTTCAGGCTGTGCGCTGCTTCCTCTAGTGCTTTGTACTCTTCGTCATTAAGGACAGAAAGCATCAGTAGCACGGCATCAGCACTGTAATGACGTGCTAGGTAAACTTGGTAGGTATCTACCATGAAGTCTTTGCACAGAACGGGTTGTTTGACTTGACCGCGCACTTGAGGAAGAAAGTCAAAGTTGCCTTGGAAGTACTTTTCGTCTGTTAGGACTGAAATTGCATCTGCGTGGTTGTTGTAAACCGATGCAATGTAATCCAAGTCGAAGTGATCACGAATCAAACCTTTAGAAGGAGATGCCTTCTTACATTCGGTGATGAATGCCGTCTTTTCGCCACTCAGAGCATCGTAGAAGCTGCGGTCCGATGGCAGCAAATCAGACTGAAATGTGCTTAGCGGTTGAGACACCTTACGGTCTGCTACCCACTGATATTTGTCGCGGACAATTTTCGCCAGTACTTCTGCCATTTCTGCTTCTTTCTTAGAAACGTGTTCAGACAGGTTGTTAGCTTGCTGAGTGTTGAAGTCAGTCATCTTCTTCAATTCCTTAAGCGTGTGCGGCAAGTTGTTGTACCAATTGGTACGCCTTGCCTGAATTCATTGCCTCAATCGCTTGTTGCGTGTTGGCTTTTAAATCTTCGTGGCCGAATAGACGCATTAGCAGAGCAACGTTTACTGCCACTGCGCCCAATTGTGCGTCTGTCCCTTTACCCGTCAGAATATTGGTAATGATCGCTTTGTTTTCTTCAGGATCGCCACCTTTGATTGCTTCTAGTGGGTGCGCTTCTAGACCGAAGTCTGCAGGCGTTAATTTGTATTCTGTGATCTTACCGTCTTTGATTTCGGCAACGGTTGTTTCACCGTGAATTGCTACTTCGTCCAAACCACTGCCGTGTACTACAGCGGCGCGCTTCATACCCATTTGTAGCATGGTTTCTGCGATAGGACGAACCAGTTCTTCACTGTAAACGCCCATCAATTCGATGTTAGGACGAGCAGGGTTAATCAGTGGGCCAAGAATGTTAAAGATGGTGCGTGTTTTCATGGTTTGACGCACTGGCATCGCATGGCGCACACCACCGTGGTATTGAGGTGCAAATAGGAAAGCAACACCGATATCGTCTACCGCTTTGCGCGTATCTTCTGCGCTCATAGCTAGGTTGATACCAAATGAATCAAGAAGATCAGAAGAACCAGATTTGCTTGAAACGCTGCGGTTACCGTGTTTCGCTACTTTTAGACCACATGCTGCAGCAACAAACGCCGCAGTGGTTGAAATGTTGATGGTGTTGTGACCGTCGCCGCCAGTACCTACGATATCCGCGAAATCATAATCTGGACGAGGGAATGGGTTTGCGTTTGCCAGCAGTGCTTTTGCCGCGCCTGCAATTTCGTCTGGCGTTTCGCCTTTGATTTTTAGTGCAGTCAGCGCTGACGCCATCAAAATTGGATCTAGTTCACCACGGATAATGATGTCGAATAGCTGTTGGCTCTCTTCCTGAGTAAGCGATTCTTGCTCGTACAGTTTGGTAATAATAGGGTTGATGATTGCTTCCATATTTCCTCTCCTAAATTTCTTATGTGCCAAGTGCTTTTTAAGCAGTGAGTGGGTTCGCTGAAGTTTGTTCTTCAAGTGCCCATTCAATGGCATTGGCCAACAGTGTTGCTCCGTAGGTCGTCATAATAGATTCCGGGTGGAATTGGAACCCGCAAACTTTATCTTCTTCATGTACAACAGACATTACCAAGTCATCCACTTCTGCTGTGATGGTTAGGCTCTCAGGAACCTTGGTCGCAACCAGCGAGTGGTAACGTGCAATCGCAAGTGGTGATGGTAGGTTTTGGTAAATCGCATGGTTTTGGTGCTCCATCATAGAGACCTTACCGTGAATGATTTCGCCTGCGCCAGCAACGGTGCCGCCGTATGCTTCAACAATCGCTTGGTGACCAAGACAAATCCCGATCATCGGCACTTTGCCTTTCATGCGTTGGATAAGCTCTGGCATTGAGCCTGCCTCTGACGGTGCGCCTGGGCCTGGCGATAGCAGAACCACTGGGTTTTCAAGCTCGTTTACCGCTTGTTCAATGGTTTCTGCTGGGATGTTGTTTCGGTAAATCTTGACTGAGTGACCTAGCGAGCGGAATTGATCCACAAGGTTGTAGGTGAACGAGTCAAAGTTGTCGATAAAAATGATATTAGCCATCTCTGAACCCTATTCCTTATTGTGACTTATGAGCTGCTTGGATAGCAGAGATTACCGCTTGTGCTTTGCCGCGCGTTTCGTCTGCTTCCGCTTGTGGATCAGAGTCGAACACCACGCCAGCACCAGCTTGAACTTGAGCAATACCGTTTTCAACGTACGCTGAGCGGATCACGATACAAGTATCTAATGTACCTTCGCCAGTGAGGTAACCCACAGCACCGCCGTAGCTACCGCGTCGTGCGCCTTCTACATCACGAATCAACTGCATGGCACGAATCTTTGGTGCACCAGTGAGCGTGCCCATGTTCATACATGCTTGGTATGCGTGTAGCGCGTCTAGGTCTTCACGCAGTTGACCAACCACACGAGATACCAAGTGCATTACGTGGCTGTAGCGGTCGACTTTTAGAAGGTCTGCTACGTGGCGAGTGCCAGCTTGAGCAATACGAGCGACGTCGTTACGTGCTAAGTCAACCAACATCATGTGCTCTGCGTTTTCTTTCATGTCGGTACGCAGTTCAAGTTCGATGCGGCTATCTAGGTCGAAATCAATCTCGCCGTTAGGGCGCTTACCGCGGCGGCGAGTGCCTGCGATTGGGTAGATTTCAATTTGGTTAGTGTCGGTTTCGTACTTAAGCGCACTTTCTGGTGATGCGCCAAACAGAGTGAACAGCTCATCTTGCATGTAGAACATGTAAGGGCTTGGGTTACTTTGTTTCAGTTCTTTGTAAGCCGCTAGTGGAGAAGGGCAAGGTAGAATGAATCGGCGAGATGGTACAACTTGGAATACATCGCCTTTCACTACGAACTCTTTTAAGTCGCGAACAGTTTGGCAGAAGTCTGCATCAGACACGCTAGGTTCTACCGTTACATCTGTTATTTGCTCTGCACTCGGCAACAGTTTTGGCGCTGCACACTGGGCGCTAATTTCTGCAATACGAGTCTCTAACGCTGTTTTCTCTGAACCATCAACAAACAACGTCGCTTGAAGCTGGCAAGATTCCGTTTGATGGTCGACAACAAGTAGTGTTTCCGCGACGTAGAAAACGTAATCTGGACACTGGTTTGTTGCTTCGGCATTACCAAGCGGCTCGAAGTTTGCGACTAAGTCGTAGGCAAACAGACCACCAAGGAAAATCGCGTGTTTGTCTTGCTGTGAAATATCAAAACTATGCTGAACCAAACGCAACGCATCGAAAGAAGAGGCTTCACGTAGACGAGAGTCTTCATCTAACGTGTCGCATGGCTGGTTAAACTCCAAAGTTAGCGTTTCGCCATCGAACTTGCTCTCAACGTCACCGCGGATGTTCTGGTTTAGGTGAGACAGTAGGTTTTTACCGTTATTGGTCAAGGCGTGCATGCTAACGGTATGGCCGAAGCAAACAATGCGAACCGCTGAATCTACGATCAGCAGGGATTTTAAATTTTGCTTTGAATCGATCTCAGCAGATTCCAGCAATAGGCTGTCAGTTTTGTTCTCACATAGTGTGTGGAACAAGCGAGTCGGGTCTTGAGTATAAGGGACGGAAGCCGTTAGCACTTCAAGCTGTCCAAGTTTCTTAATTTCAATGGCCTTGTTCACAAGACCTCCTTGTAGCTGTTTAAATCTTCCTGCCGTACATAGTCGCATAAAGCAAACGTTCTCCCAATCTAGAGTTGGCTATATTCGATTAATGTTTAGGCAGTTGAATGTGAAATGAGCAACAAAACAAAAAAGCCCGCTTAAGTAGCGGGCTTTACAACGTTTGGTTCTATAAACTAGAAGTATACGTTTGCCCACCAAGAACTAGTCCAAGTGCGCCACCAAGCAAGATCTGATGAGTTTGCCTTATTAAGACAAACCGCAACTTTCGCTTTTTGGTTTTGGTTAAATTCTTGTAACATGGTGAACCTTAAATTACGTACTTTGTATTTGTGTACTAGTTAACTAGTGCGAGAGTAAAAAGTCAACCCCAAAACGGCATTAAAACGATAAAAATATGAGAATTGATTTACATAGTCACACCACTGCATCGGACGGTCGGTTAGAGCCTAAAGATTTAGTGGAAAGGGCGCTGAGTTTTGATATCGAGGTTTTGGCGATCACTGATCACGATACGGTTGACGGTTTGGCGTTAGCTAAGCAATACGTTCAAGATAATAATTTGCCGATAAAAATCATCAATGGCATTGAGATATCGACCGTCTGGCAAAACAAAGACATTCATATTGTCGGCCTGAATATCGATCCGGAAAATGAACAATTATCTGCCCTCATAGAACAGCAGAAGCAGCATCGCATAACACGATCTGAGTTAATTGCAGAGCGACTACAAAAAGCAACTCGAGTAGGTGTGCTTGAAGAGGTAAGGCAAATCGCCGGTGATGCTCCAGTGACAAGAGCGCATTTCGCGAAATGGTTGGTAGATAATGGTTACGCAAAAACCATGCAAATGGTGTTTAAAAAATACCTAACGCGTAATAACCCAGGTTATGTACCACCGAATTGGTGTTCGATGAAGGATGCGGTTGATGCTATCCATGCGGCTGGTGGAATGGCGGTATTAGCGCATCCTGGTAGATATAAGTTGACAGCGAAGTGGATTAAGCGTCTTCTAGCAGCGTTTGTCGAAGCGGGTGGTGATGCGATGGAAGTTGCACAGCCACAGCAAGCGCAACAAGAAAGGCGCAACTTGGCTGATTATGCTATACAATACAAACTATTAGCCTCTCAAGGCAGTGATTTTCACTACCCATCACCGTGGATGGAGCTAGGAAGGAACCTATGGTTGCCTGCTGGCGTCGAACCAGTTTGGAAAGATTGGGGAATAGATCCTTCGTTGAATAATACTCAGTAATACGAAGTCGAGAACCCATAAAAATATAGAGCCGAGAGGCTCGATAATGAGGAATTACAATGAGCCAGTTTTTTTACGTTCACCCAGAAAACCCACAGGCTCGCTTGATTAATCAAGCAGTAGCAATCATTCGTAA